>NZ_JBSXNV010000037.1:0-202308 GCF_056857795.1 Aliiroseovarius sp. B-4 | reverse complement strand
TATTCTCAGGAATTGAGGCGCATGGAAATATACGACCTCGTAGACGCGCTGCAGGCGCATCAAGGGCAACGGCACTCCACATCATGCTGTCAAGCAAGCGAAACGTGCTCGATTCGCCGACAGCCCCATTACGGCATCTTTAACCTAACTTACCGAAATCTACCAAAGTCTCTTAGGTTCGAGGAGCGTGGCATTCCATGCGAGTCGCGCGGGTTTCTTTGTGATGCATTCATCCTATGCGAGCATCCAGAAAACGATCCAAGACGAGCTAATCAGAAAGACCCAAGCCAGTGGCGGTTCTATGTCCTTCCGGTTCGCGGACCAAATAGCGCCGTAACGGAAACGGAAATGCAGTATCTCGAAGGAAGGCTCGCGGCTGGCAGCACAAGCGCGAGCACTCAACGGCATCCAAGAACGCTTGCAAAGGGAATTCGTGGACGTCCTCAAATTCATTCGATTGGTATCGCTGAACTAACACTTCGCAATCTGAAACAGGCGCTTGAATTGGCCTGAGGTCGGAAGCTTTTGGATGTAGGACAACGCCTGACCCTGGGTGGGCGGAACGCCCTCCCGTGAGGAGGGTCGGGCGCAGTCCAGTCTATCGACCGGACGGAGACTCACAGATAAAGTCCACCAGTCTTTCGCCATACACACCTGACCTTTCCGTCAAGTAGACCACCCTCCCCCGACCTCCTAAAATTCCCCCATTAAGAAGAGGGGGAAACATTATGAAAAGACGGGTTTTTCTGGCGCTGACGGGCGCTGGCATTGTCACCGCGTGCGCACGTCAGGGGCGTCAGAGATTGGCGCCAAACACGACACTGATCATCGTTCGGCACGGGGATCGAACCGGGTCTGACCTGAACGACACAGGCCGCGCGCGGGCAAAGGCTTTGGTCGGCGCGTTGGATGGGATCAAAATCGACGCGATCTATGCGCCAAGTGTTCAGCGCAATCTGGACACGGCTCAGCCGCTTGCCACCAACCGCAATCTGCCCATCGACCGCCTGCCCGCAGATGGGATGGCCACACGGTTGATCACCCAGTCCGCAGGAAAAACCGTGCTCTGGGTCGGCAACAAGGGCAACCTGCGCGAGATTTGGGAAGCGTTGGGCGCGGGAGGCGAACCACCGCTCAATTACGGCGACCTGTTTATCGTGACGTCCGACAAGTTCGGGGGGGTGCACATCGACCAGCGACAACATGGTCCGGCTGTTTAGGTCAATCTTTCCCCACCGCCACCGGCTGCCCATCCTCATCCAGCGCCACAAACACGAATACACCTTCTGTCACCTTGTGACGCTCGCCAAGGCGGTCGCGTTTGACCCAGGCTTCCAACTCGATTGACATCGACGTGGTTCCGACCCGGCCAACGCGACCATAGATGCATAAGACATCGCCCACTTTCACTGGCTGGATGAATTTCATTGCGTTCACGGCCACCGTGGCCACGCGGCCCTGGGCGCGTTCGCCCGCGATGATGCCACCGGCGATGTCCATCTGGCTCATCACCCAGCCGCCGAAAATATCGCCCGCCGTATTGGTGTCTTTGGGCATCGCCAGCGTGCGCAGGATAATCTCGCCTTCGGGGGCGGCGTGTTGATCGCTCATGGGAACCTCGTTCAGGATTGGACCTTCCCATGGGTAAGGCGCAGGCAATCACGACGCAAGCGGATCACTGCATCATTCCGCCGTGGCCACCATGCGAAGCTCGTTCAACAGGTCCAGCAGCGTTTCCATCTTCTCATGCCCGAACCGGTTCTCAAGATCCTCATAGATCTTCGCAGCCTTACCCGACATCTGAGTGTATTTCGCGCTGCCCGCGGGCGCGATCTGTACCTTGCGGCGACGCCCATCACTGTCGTCCACCCGTTCTATCAACTCTCGTTCCGTCAGGTTTTTCAGGATGCGGCTCAGGCTGGGGGGCATCAGCACGCAGCGTTCCGCCAATTCCGTCGCACAACAGGCTTTGCCCTCGGCCAGCACCCGGATCACGCGCCATTGCTGCACCGTCAGGTCGATCTGGTCCAGCTCGTGACGAAAGGGTTTCAAGGTGGCTTCACGCGCGTGAAGCAGTGCGATGGGAAGGGCGCGTTCAAGTTTTCTCATTCCGGTTCCTTTTCGCGGAGGGCCGCGTGGATACTGCTCCAGCTTTTGCGGCTGAAGCGGGTTTCGATGTCCTGAACCTCAAGACTTAAGATGAACGGCGTATCGCCCATCTGCGGGCGCAAGGCAGCCTCAACCGCCGCATAAAGCAGGTCAGCGATGGCGTCGCGCGTCGCCTCGTCCCGACCCTGGCCAAGCCTGAGGATCATGTCGAGGAAGTGATACCCGCCTGCCCCGTCGCCGATGGCGTCAACATCCGCTTCGAACCCGCGCACGCGGATGCCGCCAACCGGGCAATGCCCGGTGGCGACGAGGGTCGCGCGCATGGTTTCGGCAAGGGTTTGCAGGTCCGCCTGCTGGCCCAGCCCGGTGCTGTATTCGAACGACAGGTGTGGCATGGTCACTCCTTAACACTGGCAGTAAATACCTGCGACACTGGAAAAGCAATTCATTGTGGGTGCAACAAGTTGCCTCAGGGCTTGACCACTCCCGTCGCCATCCACTCATCGAAATCGGCCAGAACCCGGTCTGAAAATTCCGGGTCGTTGATATGGGCGTCCAGTTCAACAAGCGTGACGTTATCCGGACACTGGGCGCGAACTTCATCACAGAAGGCGGCCAGCCCGTCGGCATCATGCAGCGGACCACCGGCGCGGTCCCACTCGTTGCCCCCTTGCAAGGGCAGAAACAGCGTGACCGGTCCCCGGGCGCCCGAAAGCTGGCGGCACATGGCGCGCGCCATCTCGCGCCGCTGGACCGGCGTCATCATCACCGAGGACAATAGCCGATTATGGGCATGGACCTCCTGCCCCGCCAGCTTCGGTGGAACCTGCTGCCAACCGATGAAATCCACCAGATCATAGCACCCGATCGACACCATCTGCGGTGTGCCCGACGCGCCTGCATGGGTCATCCGGTCCGAGCCGGCCGAGATCGTGGACCCCATGATGTGATTGCCCAACTCTTGTGGCGCGAAATCCAAGACGGCGGCAAAGGCCCCCTCGGCAGCAAGGCTTTCAAACGCCCGCCCGCCCATACCTGTGGCGTGGAAGACCGCCACCTCGAACCCGCGCGCCTCTAGCGCCGGTTTCAGGCTGACCATATAGCGCAGCACCGTCTTGCCAAAGCTCGTCATCCCGATCAGCGGCTTCGAGAAATCCGGCGGCTCGACCGCGCGGGCCGCCCCCAGCACTGCCCCCGCAGCTTGCGACAGAGACGCCTTGCAGATTGAGTTCAGCCCGTAAAGCCCCCCGGCCCACAGGATCATCTGCACGTCCGCCGGCAGGCGTTCCGGCGGGATCAGGGGCGAGAAGCTGACCGTCGAGACCACGTATTTTGGCACCCCGATCGGCAAGGCCTGACACAAGTCCAGCGCCACATCCGTGCCCATCGTGCCGCCCAGAACGATCAGCCCGTCAAACACACCCTCGCGGTAAAGCTTCAATGCCAGCGCCGACGCCCCCTGCGCCATGATCTGCATCGCCGCGTTCTCATCTCCGCTGTCGATAGCTGCCTGAATGGATGACCCACCCGCCTCGGCCACCTCATGCTTGGAATAGTCGCAAGATGCGCCGGGATCCCCCAGCACCGAGATGTCCATCGTTCTGACTGCACCGCCCTGCCCCCGGATCACGTCCGCGATATAGTTCAACTCGTCATCCTTGGTGTCATAGGTCCCGACGACCAGAATAGTCTTGTCGCTCATAGCTGCACCCATGCCGTCTTGAGGTCGAAATACTTGTCGAACGCATGCATTGATTTGTCATGCCCATTGCCAGATTGTTTGACGCCGCCCAACGGCACGGTGCCGTCAGCCCCGCCATAGGTGTTGACATGAACGACGCCCGCCTGAATGTCGCGGACCATGCGATGAGCGCGACCGAGGTTCGACGTCCAAACCCCTGCGGCCAAACCGAATTTTGTCGAGTTGGCGATCTGCACAGCCTCTTCGTCCGATTTGAATGGGGTGACGGCAAGGACTGGGCCGAACACCTCGTTCTGGGCCACGTGATCCTCGGGTTTCACGCCAGTCAGAACGGTCGGCTCCATGTAATAACCGCCGGTGTCCTCAAGGATCCGCGATCCACCAAGAACGAGCGTCGCTCCCTGCTCAATCGCTTGGCTGACGAAACCCAGATTACCTTCCAACTGAGGGATGTTGTTCACCGCGCCGATATTCGTGGTCAGGTCCAGTGGGTCGCCGACCTTCATCGCGGCCGCGTGGCGTGACAACGCTTCAACGAATTCATCATGCACGCTTTCCTCGACCAACAGCCGAGACCCCGCAACGCAAACCTGCCCCGCATTGCGGAAGATGCCCGCCGCCGAAACCTTGGCTGCCTGCTCCAGTTCCGGCGCATCGGCAAACACTATGTTGGGCGACTTGCCCCCAAGTTCCAGATAACACCGTTTCAGGTTGGACCGCGCTGAATATTCCAGCAGCCGGCGCCCCACACCACCCGAACCAGTGAAGACCAACACATCCACATCCATCGACATGGCAAGAGCCTCGCCTGTGATAGAGCCTGCGCCCGTCACGACGTTCAGAACGCCATCCGGCAGGCCCGCTTCAGACGCCAGTTCTGCCAGTTTGAGCAAGCTCAATGATGCAGTCTCAGCAGGCTTCAGAACCACAGAGTTTCCCGCCGCCAAGGCAGGTGCCAGCTTCCATGCTCCGATCATCAAAGGGAAGTTCCACGGCACGATGGCACCCACAACGCCCACCGGTTCCTTGTGCACAAGACCCAGAACGTCGCCCCCTGTTGGGGCAATCTCGCCATACACCTTGTCCAGTGCTTCGGCGTAATAGCGAAACGTGCCAGCCGCTGATCCGGGTTCAGCCTTCAGCGCCATGCCAATCTCGGTCCCATTATCGCGCACGCCCAGCACGGCCAGTTCGAGTGCATTCGCCTGGATCAAATCGGCCAACCTGTGAAGCACTTTCTTTCGATGCGCAGGCGCGACCCTGCTCCACCGTCCGTCGTCAAATGCGCTCCGTGCGGCGGCCACGGCCCGATCGACATCCGAAGTCGACGCCCGGATGATCGTTGTCAGCGTCGATCCGTCAATCGGCGAGAGAACGTCTTGCGTTTCCCCCGAACCTTCTTGCCACGCTCCGTCAATATATAGTTTCTGCGGCGCGACAGGATGGCGGCGAAGCTCGTTGATGCGTGACTGGTCTGCCATTCGTCTGTCTTTCTTTCCTTGTAGTCCAGCCAGACCCGGCGGAAGTGCAGGATCAGAACCAGAACGATCATTCCAAACAGGATCGCCGCAATGGGGCGATCTATGAAGTCGAGCGGGGTTTTCACCCGCGCCATGGCACTGCGCAGTTTCACCTCCATGATACCGCCCAGCACCATGCCCAACACGATGGGCACGACGGGAAGTTGCATACGTTTCATAACAAATCCGAAGATGCCAAAACCCGCCGCCAGAATGCAGTCGGTGAACGAGTTGCGCAGGCTGTAGACACCCACAAAGCTCAGGATCAGAACGCAGACGCCAAGGAACCGATTGGGGATTTTTACCACCTTGATCAACTGGTTCGTCGCCACCAACAAGAAGATCACAACCAGCACATTCAGGATCAGCAACGCGAGGTAAAGCGCCACGACGAAGTCCATCTCGTTCTGGAACAGTTGCGGGCCGGGGATCACGTTGTGGACGTAGAAAACCGACAACATCATCGCCGTCAGCGCCTCGCCCGGTATGCCCAGCGCGAGCAACGGCACCATTGCCGCCGCAGGGACGGCGTTATTGGCGGTTTCAGCGGCGATCAGCCCCTCGCTTGATCCATGTCCGAAATCTTCGGGCCGTTTCGAGCTTTTCTGCGCATAGGTGTAGGACATGAACTGCGCGGTAAACTCGCCCACGCCGGGGATCATACCCATGATCACACCGAACGATGCGGACACTCCGGCAATCCGCGGGTGGCGGGCAAGTTCGCGGAACCCCTGAAAAAAGCTGCCCTTCAGCTTGGTCAGGCGGACCTTGTCGTCGTCGCCATGAAGCAGTGTAAAGGCTTGGCTCAAGGCAAACAGCCCCAGCACGACGACGATCAGGTTCACGCCGCCCGACAGCCAGCTTTGGTCAAATGTATAACGCTTGGAATAGCTGGCCGAATGCAGCCCGATGGTGTTCAGCCATATGCCAAAACACGCCATGGCGGCAGCTATCAACGTGTGCCTGCGATGTGCTGTCACCACAAGAATGATGCCCAGCAGCGCGGCCAGAAAGATTTCCCGGCTGCCGAACATCGGGGCAACTTTTGCCAATACCGGCGCGAAAAAGATCAGACACATCACCGAAAAGACGCCGCCAAAGAACGACGAACTATAGGCCAGCGACAGCGCGCGGCGCGCCTCGCCGCGTGTGGTCATCGGAAAGCCGTCATAGGTGGTCAAAGCGTTCACCGCCGTGCCTGGGGTGTTGATCAGGATCGCCGGAATCGACCCGCCATACATCGAGCTCCCATAGATGCCCAACAGCACCGTCAGCCCAACGATCGGGTCCATCGAGAAGGTCGCGGGCAGCAGGATCGCAATCGCAACTGCCGGTCCCACGCCGGGGATCGCGCCGATGATCACGCCGCCAACCGACCCGACCAGAAGCGCCAGCACAACATCCCAACGGGCCAGATAGTTCGAACTGGCCTGAACCTGTGCAAGGAAGTCGAAAATCAGGTCCATCTGCGCCTCAGAAGTTCAGGATGAAGAATGAGCGCAGCGCACCCGGCAAGTATTCGTACAGCGCGCTGCCGGGGATCTTTACTTGCAGAAAGCTCTTGAAAACCAGCACGACGGCAATCGCGAACAGAACCGCGCTCCACATCATGATGTGGTCGCGATAGCCCACTCGCCAGGTCAGGAGCACAGTGAAGGCGACAGTCACTGGCAGATACCCGATGATTGGCACCAAAAGGACATAGGCCAGAAACCACCCGGCCCATTCCACCACGGACGCCCAGACCTTCGCCTCACGCCGGTCGGTCCAGTGTTGATACAGCCATGTCACGCGGATCGTCGCCACAAGGAACACATAGGGCGCGGCCTTGATCGGCCCCAGCCACAGCGACAGGGCCAGCGCCAGCACGCCCCAGAACAGGCTTTCCGCCCATTGCAGCCAGTCCGCCTCGCGCATCCAGCGCGGCAGACGTCGGGGTTTGCGCGGCAGATACCAGAAATGGAGCGCGGTAAAGACCACCATGCCGCCAACGCCAATCGCGGGCCAGAACCGGGGTTGGGCAAAGAAGTCTTTGCCGTCCAGCCACTTGGTCTGGCTACCCAAGGCCGCGATCAACAGCGTCGCGCAGATCAGGAGCAAGGCTGCGAACAGCACTTGGCCGCGCTGCGGTCGGTCCGGGTGTTCGGAAATGTCGTCGCTCATGCCTGCCCCTCATCGGAAAACAGGGCCAGACGATGCCGGCCCTGTTCAGGGAGTATTATTCGAGGATCTTGCCAATCCGCGCCCCGGTTTCCTGATCGGCCGCGATACGCGCCGCAGAGGCGTCCGCGTCCAACCAATACACAAGCGCGCCGGTTTCCTTGGCAACGGCCTGCGCCCGTTCGCTCATCACGGTCTTGGATGCGACGGCCGCAATCTTTTCGCGCACGTCAGCAGGTGTATCCTTGGTCACGAACAGACCGTTCCACAGCGCGATGTTCAGGCTTTCGTCCAATTCGCCGATGGTGGGCACGTCAGGGATCAGGCTGATACGTTCATCCGTCACGGCCATCAGAACCTTAACACTGTCAAGGCAAGGCAGGATCAACTGTAGCGTTGTGTTGATGACATCCGCATCGCCGGACGCCAACGTGTTACAATCCAGCGCATCAAAGGCCGCATCCGATCCCCAGCCGAAACCGGCATTGATCGCATAAGCTTTCGTGACCTGTGTGGGGGTCAGAACGTCGCCGAAATGGCCAAGCGCCACGTCGTTTTCCTTGGCATAGGCGGCAAGCTCTTCCATCGAGTTATATGGCGCGTCCATGCTGGTCGCGATCACAAACGGATAGGTCAGGAAAATGCCAATCGGGTCAAACTTGGCCGGGGTCAGTTCGTCGATACCGATCTCGTGGCCGATCACCGGCACGGCAGGGACAAAGCTGCCAATGGTGTAGCCATCCGCCGGGGCTGTTGCCACGTCGATCGCACCGGGGAACGGACCACCGCCGCCGCCGGGTTTGTTCACCACAGCCGCCGACACGCCATATTCCGCCTGAAAGTCCTCGGCAATCATCCGCGTCAGCACATCCTCAAGATCGCCCGGAGGCCACGGCACGATGAAGCTGACAGGTTTTTCCGGGTATTCGGCCAGCGCCGGGCCAGCAAGTGCAGCGGCGGTCAGCGCGACGACCCCTGCCAGAATGGATTTGGTGTTCATGACGATCTCCCTATTGCGTCTTGGTCTCACATTTCGGTTCATTATTTGAACCATTGGTTTTAATTTAGATTGACAGAGGCCGAACAATCCTGTCAAGAAAACAATGAACATGCGAAGTAATTTTACGGACCGCGCCTGCTCTCGCGCCGGGCAAGAACATGGGATCATCAATGGGGACGGCATCCAAAGCCCTGTCATTGCTGAATTATTTCAGCCGCGCCACACCGCAGATCGGGCTGAGCGAATTGGCCCGCCTGTCCGGGTTGAACAAGGCAACAGTCCATCGCCTGTTGGCTGAACTCGCCGTACATGGATTCGTGGAACAGGTCGGAACCGGGCGTGAATACCGGCTGGGACCAGCCTTTTTGCGCCTTGCCGCACTGCGGGAAAATCAGGTTCCAATGCGCGAGGTCGCCTTGCAACAACTGACCGAACTCAGCGACGCGACGGGCGAAACCGCGCATATGTCACTCTTGAACGGTGACGTTCTGTCCAACCTCGCCTATGCCTATTCCAACCGCCACGGCACGATGGTGATGATGGAGGATGCCGAGGTGCTGGAACTCCATTCCACCGGATCGGGGTTGGCTGTGCTGGCTTATTCGCCGGCATCTTTCGTCGATGAAACCCTGGCGCGACCACTAAGCGCACGAACCTCGCAGACCATCACCGATCCAGCCGAAATTCGCGCTCTGCTCCCGTCGATCCGGGCCGAGGGCATCGCCACCTCAACTGGTGGGTTTGAAGAGGACGTGATATCGCACGCGGTTCCGATCTTCGACACGCGGTCGGCCTGCATCGGCGCGATGGCCGTTGCCGCCCCCGTTTCGCGAATGACGGACACGCTGCGCATGATGATCCGAGACAAGTTGATGGCCCATGCCCGCCAGACAACCCGCATTCTGGGTGGCTTTCCACCCGGCAGCTTTCCATCATACGAACCGCAGAACCTACTGCAAAATGAGGCTTGAAATGAAAGACTCCAACTTTCTGAAAGAAAAGAACGCCCGGTCGCTTTGGCATCCCATGACGCACCCAGCGGATAGCTTGGCCAATCCGCCTACCATTGTCACAGGCGCGCAAGGTGTGCGGATAACAGATGTGGACGGGCACGAGGTTGTGGACGGCGTCGGCGGTCTTTGGAATGTGAACCTGGGGTTTTCCTGCCAGCCGATTAAAGACGCGATCGCGGCGCAGCTTGACCAACTGCCCTATTATTCGACCTTCCGGGGCACCACGAATGACAAGGTGATAGAGCTGTCCGAGATGCTGCGCGACTTCTTTGCGCCCGACGGGCTTACGCGCGCGTTCTATACGTCGGGCGGGTCGGACAGCGTGGAAACCGCGCTGCGGCTGGCGCGACAGTTTCACAAAATCAGGGGCGAACAGGGCCGCACCAAGTTCCTGAGCCTGAAGAAAGGCTATCACGGCACCCATATGGGCGGCGCCTCGGTGAACGGAAACGCCAATTTCCGCACCCAGTATGAACCTCTTCTGCCGGGCTGCTTTCACATCCCCGCCCCTTATACTTATCGCAACCCGTTCAACGAAACTGATCCGGAAAAACTGGCGCAGCTGTGCCTGCAATCGCTTGAGGATGAAATCGCCTTTCAGGGCGCAGGCACCATCGCGGCCTTCATAATGGAACCTGTTTTGGGCGCAGGCGGCGTGATCCCGCCGCATGAAAGCTTCATGCCCGGCGCGCGCGAGATTTGCACCAAACACGGCATCCTACTGATCGCGGACGAGGTTATCACCGCCTTTGGCCGCACCGGCGGGTGGAGCGGCAGCCGCTATTGGAGCGTGAAGCCCGATTTTACGTGCACCGCTAAAGCCATCACCAATGGCTATTTCCCCTTCGGCGCGGTGATGATTGCTGATCACGTGGTGGAAACGTTCGAGAAAGACACGACAAACAAGGCCGCCATCGGGCACGGCTATACCTATTCGGGTCATCCGGTGGGGGCCGCCGCCGCCATCGCTTGTCTCGAGGAAACTCTGCGTCTGAAAGTAAATGAAAACGCCGCCGCACGCGGGGCCGAATTGTTCGCGGGGCTGCAAAAGATCGGCGCGGCGAATGATATCGTGGGCGACGTGCGCGGCGGGCACGGGTTGATGTGCGCGATGGAGCTGGTGTCGGATGCCGCCACCAAAGCCCCCATCGACAAGCAAACGGTCAACACCATTCAGGAGGTCACGTATCAGAACGGCGCCATGATCCGCGTGTCCGGCCCTAACATCATCCTGTCGCCGCCACTGGTGCTGACCACCGAGGATGTGCAAACGATCCTGACCGCGTTGGAAGCAGGGTTCGCGGCGGTCTGATCCACGCCACGCCAAATGCAAAGCCTGCCCCTTTCCGGGCGGCTTTTCTCATTATCGGTGCTGATCAATCAAAACCGGCACTCCGTCGGGGTCGATCACCACAAAACTGGCGGGGCCGTCTTCGCCGCCTTGTTCCTGCGTCACCTCCAGCCCCGCGTCTTTCAAGCGCGCTTTGATGTCACGCACATCTTCGAAAGGGTCCACGTTGCCCGCCGATTGATCCCATCCGGGATTGAAGGTCAGCATCGCGCCTTCGAACATACCGTGAAACAGCCCGATCAGCGTGTCTCCGTTCTTCATGATCAGGTAGTTATGCTCTTCAGTTCCGGCATAGGCAGTGAACCCAAGCGCCTCGTAAAAGGTGCGGGATTTCACCAGATCCTTGACGGCAAGACTGACTGAAAATGCCCCAAGCTGCATGATGTGATCCTCCGTTTTATGCGCCCAGTGTAGCACAAATCAGACGGGGCTTCGGACCACCTCAATTGTGGTTAATAGGTTTTCCGTGCTTCAAACGAAATGCACGTAAAAATCCCGAAGTCCGTCGCCTTCCAGATCACGGGTTTTGATGACCTCTTTGCGCTTCATGAAAATGTGGTTGTCGACCAGAAGCCGCCCCACCGCGTCACCCAGGACCCGGTCGGCCTCCAGATCATTCATCGCGCGTTTCAGGTCTACGGCGGTGCCGTCACTGGCGTCGGTGCGGTCAAACCCATCACCCGTTTCCATCGGGCCAAGGTCATAGCCCTGCTCTACCCCTAGCAACGCCGCCTGAAGCACAGCCGCCACCGCCGTATAGGGGTTGGCAGTTGCGTCTGCCATGCGGTGTTCCAGCCGCGTTTTCGCTCCACCCTCGCCCGAAATGCGCGTCGTGACGTTGCGGTGGTCCCCGCCCCAGTTGCGCCAATAGCCGGATAGCGATCCGGGTTGCAGACGTTGGTATGAATTCGAGGTCGGCGCCACCAGACCCGACAGACCCTTGTGGTGATGCATCAGCCCCGCGATGCAGCCCCGCGCCAGATCGTTCATGTTTCCGGGCCCGCCCACAGGACCATTGTCCAGCGCATTGCGCCCGTCCTGATCCTGAAAGCTGAAATTGATGTGCATGCCCGAACCGCCTGCCTCGGCAATCGGTTTGGGCATGAAGGTCAGGACCAGCCCGTGCTCCAACGCAACCTCACGCGCCATTTGGCGAAACAGAACGATGTCATCCATCTGCTTCAAGGCTTCATCGAAGGTCAGGGTAAATTCGAACTGGGGGCTGTCATACTCCGCCGTGATCATATCGACATTGAAGCCCAGGTTGTCAGCGCGTTCCCAGATGTCATCGGTAAACCTGAGCGGGTCGGAAAAAGGCCCCGTCCCGTAAACCACACCGCCCGGTGCGTCATAGGGCACAAGGCGGCCGATCTCGTTGGCCATCAACGCATAGCATTCCAGCTCGATCCCGATCATCGGCTTCAGGCCGCGTGCTTCCCAACCCGCAATCGCGCGCTTCAACGCTTGTCGTCCGCACAGTTCCAGCGGCACCCCGTCCTGATCGTAAAGGTCGCCAATGACAATCTGGGTTGAACTTTCCCAACTGTCGCGGATATCCGCCTCGCGCCAGCGCAGCTCCATATCCGGCAGGCCTTCCTTCATCATCGCGCCGGGGGCGTCCAGAAGGTCTTTGTCGTAATGAACGCCGAAGGTGGACCGGCAGAAGCGCGTATTCCCATCCTCGATCTTGTGATTGGGCAGGTATTTGCCGCGCAGAATGCTCAGGTGATCGCACCAAAGGGCGCGCAAACGGTCTTTCATCTAACCTCCCTGCCCGGCCATTGCCGGGTCAACCCCGATTGCCGGAGTTATTTGGCCTGCATCATGACAGGCAGTTCTTTTATCCCACCGACAAAGTTGGACCGCAGGAACTTGTGATCCCCCGCCGGTTCCACCAGTTTGACGCGTTTTGCGAGTTCTTCAAACAAAACCCGCACCTCCAGCCGCGCCAAATGCATGCCCAGACACACATGCGGCCCGCCTTGACCAAATGACATGTGTCTGTTGGGACTGCGATGAAGGTCAACGCGGTTCGGGTCGTCAAACACCTCTTCATCGCGGTTTGCCGAAATCCACCAGTAAAGCACTTTATCGCCTTCGCGGATGGTTTTGCCGTGGATATCGTAGTCACAGGTCGCCGTGCGTCTGAAATAGAGCGCAGGTGTGGCCCAGCGGATGATTTCATCGGGCGCGGTGCCCCACACGTCTCCGCCGTCCTGCATCTGACCCAGAAGTTCAGGCTGATGGCACATTGCCTGAATGCCCGCCGCAATCGAATAACGCGTGGTATCATTGCCTGCGGCCACGAGCAGGCAGAAAAAGTTGCGAAACTCCTGTTCCGGCATGAGGTTGCCGTCCTTGTCGGGTTGCAGGATCATGTGCAGCACGCCGTCCGTGTCGCCCTTGCGGGTCTTCTCTTCAATCAGGCGCTTGGCGTAGTCGAACAACTCGGCCCCGGCAGGGCTGTTGAATGGCATCATCCGGTATTCATCGGTCTGCATTTTGTCCAGGACATGATCGGTGAAATCCGGGTCCGTATTGGCAATCAACGCATCGCCCTTTTCGACCAGCCACGGCAGGTCCTCGTCTGGTGTGCCAAGGATCCGGCCCAGCATCATCATCGGCAATTGCCGCGCAATCTCCTTGGTGGCGTCAAACGTGCCCTTTTCCAGCGCCGCATCCAGAATGGGGTGGCACAAGTCGCGGATCTGTTGCTCAAACCCGGCCACAACAGGACGCGAGAACGCCTTGCCCACCTTCACGCGTGTTTTCATATGTTCCGGTGGATCGGTTTCCTGAAAGGTCCGTCTCGCCAGATACTCTTCATAGCTCTGATCCTCCATACGAATGCCACGGGCCGAGGACATGACCTGATAGTTGCGATTCAGTTCGGTGATGTCGGCATGGCGCACGATGCTCCAGAAGCCTTCACCCCCATCCCAATCGCTCCAGCTGACCGGATCGTCCCGTCGCAGACGTGCGAAGGTGTTGTGCGGCGCACCGTTGACAAATGTGTCGTGGCTGGACAGATCGGCAAATCCGTCGTCATTAGGGGTCCAGACCGTCATGCGCGCCTCCTTGGCTGTAATGCGGTTGTCTGTTGCGCGTCTTAAAATATATTATATAACATGTTAAATATGTAAAGCGGAGAAATCATGCGTATCGCGATCTTGATGGCCAACACCGATGAAAGCGAGTTTTCTCGGCTACATCCAAGGGATGGTGAAAAGTGGCACGCACTTCTTGCCCCCAAGCGCCCGGATTGGACCTTCACCGTCTATTCCGTGAAAGATGGTAAGTTTCCGAAAAACGAGTCGATCCATGATGGCTGGATCGTCACTGGAAGCCCGGCATCCGTGCATGATGACGCACCGTGGATTGCGCGCTTGCTTGACCTGATCACCCGCATTGAAGCGTCGAAGAAACCGCTGTTCGGGGCTTGCTTCGGCCATCAAGCCATAGCGCTTGCGCTGGGTGGCGAGGTCAGCCAGAACCCCGAGGGCTGGGTCATTGGCTCGGTCGAAATCGAAGCCACCGCCCGCCCGCCCTGGATGGAGGCCCGCAGGTTTTGGCAATACGGCGCCCATATCGAACAGGTTTCCAAGTTGCCCGACGGTGCCGAAGTCATCCTGCGCCACGACGGCTGCGCGGTGGGTGGGTTCGTGATCGGGGACCACGTCTTCACGACACAGAACCACCCGGAAATGACCCATGAGTTCATCGCCGCCCTGATCGAAGAACTGGCCCCAAACAAACCCGCAGATGTGATCGAAAAAGCCCGCGCGTCATTGCCGATGTCCGCAGATAACGGATTGTTCTCGGATTGCATCATCCGGTTTTTCGAACACGACCGCGCGCCCTGAAGCAGGTCAGGCCAAAGCCGCCAGCAGGTCCATTACAGTCACCCGGTCAAACTGGACATGCCGCACCATCAATGCTTCGGCTTCGTCCGCTTGGTGCGCAAGAATCAATTCAGCGATCTGCCGATGCTCCTGCGCGCTTTGCGCTATCATACCCGGATAGGCATAGCGCGCCCGGTAGTAGGCCAGAAGTTTGCGCGCGTTCATCTTGATCATGTCCAGCAGGAACGGATTGCCCGACGCCTCGCCAACCTGCTTGTGAAACTCAAGGTTCAGAACGTAATACCCATCTGGATCACCATCGCCTTGGTCGCGCGCATGCGCTTCGCAAGCTTCAACGATCTGCATCAGGCGATCCGCCGCTTGGGCAGACATGCGTCGCGCGGCAAGCCCGGCTGCTTGCCCTTCCAGGCGTGCATGGACTTCCAGGATGGCCAGAAACTCCTCAAGCGTTGGCCTGAAAAGAACCGCGCCCTTGCGCGGCTGACGTAGGATCAGACCCATCGCTTCCAACCGCAACAGCGCTTCGCGCAGCGGCGTTCGCGATACTGCGTATCTTTCGATCAGCGCGTTTTCGTCGATCGGATCACCGGGGTTCAGCTCCCCCCGGTCAATCCCCGTCAGGATCGCGTTCAAGACTGTATCTGTTTGTCCGGCCATAAAGCGAGTTAAGCAAAGCTGACGGCAAAATCCACCCCTTGCCTGATCCGACCATAAATCGAACGAACCGTCATCACACGCGAGCAAGTCGCAGACCCGGTATCTCGGACCAAACTGGATGTAAAACAAGATCGCGCTGGACCTATTTTTCAGCGCCAGAAATGTCATCCTGTTTTTTGATCAAAGATACTGAGTCCCGCCTGCCCTGTGCACCGGGACAACCAAGCGTTGGAGGATAGGATGGACGGCGCACTCAAGGAAAATGACATCTCGCATGTGGTCGAAGCAGACAAGGCCCATGTCTGGCACCACCTGACGCAGCACAAGCCGTTTGAAACGGCTGATCCCCGGATCATCGTTGAGGGCAAAGGGATGCGGGTCTGGGATCAGAACGGCAAGGAATATATCGACGCCGTGTCCGGTGGCGTCTGGACGGTCAATGTCGGCTATGGACGGGAAAGCATCGCCGATGTTGTCCGAGACCAGTTGGTGAAGTTGAACTATTTCGCAGGCTCGGCTGGGTCCATTCCGGGCGCGATGTTCTCGGAAAAACTGATCTCGAAAATGCCGGGTATGACGCGCGTTTACGTGACGAATTCGGGATCCGAGGCGAACGAGAAAGCCTTCAAGATGATCCGTCAAATTGCCCATAAGCGCTATGGTGGGAAGAAAACCAAGATCCTGTATCGCGACCGCGACTATCACGGTTCGACGCTGGCAGCGATGTCGGCAGGCGGACAGGACGAACGCAACATGCAGTATGGTCCGTTTGCCCCCGATTTCGTGCGCGTGCCCCATTGCATGGAGTATCGCAAGGATGAAATCGGGTTGGGCCACCTGTCCGGTGCCGAATTTGGCCGCGCGGCGGCTGATCTGATCGAAGAGGTCATTCTGCGCGAAGGCCCCGACACCGTCGGCGCGCTGTGTCTTGAACCCATCACTGCGGGTGGCGGTGTGATCGAAGCCCCCGAAGGTTATTGGGATCGCGTGCGCGAGATTTGCGACAAGCACGACATTCTTCTTCATATCGACGAGGTTGTTTGCGGCCTTGGGCGCACCGGCACCTGGTTCGGTTATCAACACTATGGCATTCAGCCTGATTTCGTCACCATGGCCAAGGGGGTCGCGTCTGGCTATGCCGCCATCGCTTGCTGCGTAACGACAGAAAAAGTGTTCGCGATGTTCAAGGACAACTCGGACGATGTGCTGAACCACTTCCGCGACATCTCGACTTTCGGGGGCTGCACCGCTGGCCCCGCCGCCGCACTGGAAAATATGCGCATCATCGAAGATGAAGGCCTGCTGGAAAACACCACCAAGATGGGTGAACGGATGCTTGGCAACCTGAAGGCTCTGATGGACAAGCATGAGGTGATTGGTGACGTGCGCGGCAAGGGCCTGTTCCTTGGGGCCGAACTTGTGACCGATCGCGAGACCAAAGAGCCGGTGTCGGAAAAGGAAATCGCCGCCGTCGTTGGCGATTGCGGGGCACAAGGCGTCATCATCGGAGCAAGCAATCGGTCCATCCCCGGTCGCAACAATGTGTTGTGCTTCAGCCCAGCCCTGATCGTGACCGCCGAGGACGTGGATCGGATCACCGATGCGGTTGATAAGGCCCTGACCAAAATCTTCGGCTAACCGTCACCTGAAACTTTGAAAAAGCGGGTCTTTTCGTTGGCCCGCTTTTTTGATTTCTGGGCCAGACCCAGACCCTATCCAATCGAAGTAAGGACATCCCATGTGGCCCGCCCCTGTGACACTGACCGGCGAACATGTCATTCTTACCCCGCTGTCACACGACCATGCCGCCGCCTTGCGCATGGCGTGTGCGGATGGAGACCTCTACCGGCTTTGGTATACCGCCATTCCGACCCCCGAGGGGATGGTGGCCGAAATCGACCGACGGCTCGGTTTGCAGAAGGCAGGTTCCATGCTGCCCTTCTGTGTGATGACGCCTGATGGCACCCCTGTCGGTATGACCAGCTATATGAACATTGATGCAGCCAATCGGCGGGTCGAAATCGGCTCGACATGGTATCGGAGGTCGGTCCAACGCGGCCCCTTGAACACCGAGGCCAAGCGCCTGCTGTTGTCACATGCTTTCGATACACTGAACTGCATCGCCGTCGAATTCCGCACCCATTTCATGAACCAGCAAAGCCGCCGCGCGATTGAACGGCTGGGCGCAAAACTGGATGGCATATTGCGCAGCCACCAACGCGGACCCGGCGATACGATCCGCGACACGGCGGTCTATTCGATCATCGCGTCCGAATGGCCCGCAGTGCACGCAAATCTGACCTGGAGGCTGGAGCAGCCCCGCAGGTAACAGAGATTGCAGCGTGCAGACTGGACTTTTCCTCAAAATGTTCTATATTTGTTCTCAAGTAACGGTCGTGAAACAGATCAGGAACAGGAGGACCAAACATGCACGCTGCCCGCACTTTGCCACCGACTCCGAAACAGGTCGATTATGCCCGCCATATTGCTGCCCGCCTGGGGGCGAGCATCCCAGCGGATAAGATCAGCGATCGCGCCGCGCTTTCCGGTTGGATCGGTGAACATCAGAACCGTCTGAAATCCGGCACCTTCCGATCACATGACAGCCGGGCCACGTCCCGACAGGTCGCGTTTGCCGAACGTATCGCACGGGCGAAACGCCGCGCCATCCCGGATGAATGCTTCCGGGATGCAGGCCTGATGTCGGCGTGGATTTCCTCCAATCGCTGACCGCTGGTTTATGTCCAGATTGCTTTGAGCCTAAGTCCACGTTAGGGTCGCCGCATGGCAGCCCCGGTGGAAACCTTTTTTCTGGACCAAGACGCCCAAGGCACGCTTCAGGCGCAGATCCAGCAGATGATCGCCGAAGCGATTTTGTCCGGGCGATTGCCGCGAGGCGAGAAACTGCCCTCGACCCGGCGACTGTCTACCCATCTGGGCGTCAGCCGGATTACAGTTACGCTTGCCTATACGGAACTGCAAGCGAATGACTATCTGACCTCGAAAGGGCGCAGCGGGTTCTATGTGTCTGAAAACGCGCCGGAACCTCCATCTTTCAAACTCCGGTCGCGAGGTGAGGACAAGGTCGATTGGGGCCGCGCCATCGGCACGAATTTCACCGGGGGAAGCACACCAACCAAACCGCCAGACTGGCGGCGAATGAAATACCCGTTCATCTACGGCCAAGCTGACCCGACGCTGTTCGACCACAATTCGTGGCGACTATGTGCCTTGCGGGCTTTGGGGCAGAAAGACCACCCGGCGATGATGCGTGACTATTACGATCAGGACGATCCGCAACTTATCGAATTCATCACGCGCCATATCCTGCCCCGGCGCGGCATCTTGGCCCGTCCGGAAGAGATCCTGATCACGCTTGGCGCCCAGAATGCGCTTTGGCTGACCGCGCAGGTCTTACTCACTCAGCGACGGACGGCAGCCATCGAAGACCCGTGCTATTACTCTTTGCGCGATATCCTGACGCAAAGCCGCTGTCACCTTGTGAAAATTCCGGTGGATCGGGGCGGGCTGGCACCGGACGCCCTGCCCGAAGGCACCGATGTCATCTATACCACCCCAAGCCACCAAAGCCCCACCACTGCCACTATGCCGCTGGAGCGGCGCAAGGTGTTGTTGAAACGCGCGCGCGAGCTGGAAGCAGTGGTGGTCGAGGATGATTACGATTTCGAAATGTCATTCCTCAACCCGCCCTCGCCCGCATTGAAGTCGCTGGACCGCGAGGGGCGCGTGATCTATGTCGGCAGTTTTTCGAAGTCCCTGTTTCCCGGGCTGCGCCTTGGATATCTGGTTGGATCGGAACCGTTTATCCGCGAGGCGCGCGCCTTGCGCTCTGTTGTGTTGCGCCATCCCCCCGGCCTGATCCAGCGCACTGTCGCTTATTTCCTGTCGCTTGGCCATTATGACGCCCTGATCCGCAGAATCGGCGCGGCGTATCACCAACGACGCGACGTGATGAACACTGCAATCGAAGACACTGGCCTGACCATTGCGGGGCGGGGTGTCTTTGGCGGTTCTGCTTTCTGGATGCGCGCGCCTGACGACATCGACACTCGTGAACTGGCGGATCGCTTGATGGCGAAAGATGTGGTGATCGAACCCGGCGCCCCCTTTTTCGGTAGCTCCACCCCACCACGCAATTTCTATCGGATTGCCTACAGTTCAATCCCGGCAGTCCGTATTCCCAAGGGAATATCCCTGATCGGGGAAGAGATCGCCGCGATGCGTCAGACTGGCGCCAAATAGCCCAGTCAACTGGCCCTATAGCCTCCCCTTTCTGCTGCCTAAGAATATTCACGACACCACGTCTGTCCGGACCCCTAACAGCACCGTGACACGCGTTACTTCTAAGGGAGAGCACCAGATGAAGATGACCACGGAAGAAGCCTTTGTTAAAACGCTGCAATTGCACGGCATCGAACACGCGTTTGGCATCATCGGCTCGGCCTTCATGCCCATTTCCGATAACTTCCCAGCCGCCGGCATCTCCTTTTGGGACTGCGCGCACGAAGGGTCGGGCGGCATGATGGCCGATGGCTACACCCGTGCGACTGGCAAGATGAGCATGATGATCGCGCAGAACGGCCCCGGCATCGCCAATTTCGTGACCGCCGTCAAAACCGCCTACTGGAACCACACGCCGTTGCTTCTGGTTACACCACAGGCGGCAAACAAGACCATCGGTCAGGGTGGTTTTCAGGAAATCGAGCAGATGAACATGTTTGCCGACTGCGTGGCCTATCAAGAAGAGGTCCGCGATCCCTCGCGTGTGGCCGAAGTGCTGAACCGTGTCATCATCAACGCGAAGCGCGCAAGCGCACCTGCGCAAATCAACATGCCCCGCGATTATTGGACGCAGGTGATCGACATCGAACTGCCCGCCATTGTTGAATTTGAGCGCCCCGCGGGCGGGGAACAGGCTTTGTCCGAAGCAGCAGATCTTCTGTCTCACGCCAAGTTTCCCGTCATCCTGAATGGTGCGGGGGTGGTGCTGGGCGGTGCCATACAGGAATCCATGGAGTTGGCCGAGCGGCTCGATGCGCCCGTCTGCGTGGGCTATCAGCACAATGACGCCTTTCCGGGCAGCCATCCCCTGTTCGCTGGGCCGCTGGGCTACAATGGCAACAAGGCCGGGATGGAACTGATCCAGAAAGCTGACGTGGTTCTGGCGCTTGGCACACGGCTCAACCCTTTCTCGACCCTGCCCGGATATGGGCTGGATTACTGGCCGAAAGACGCCAAGATCATTCAGGTGGACATCAATCCCGACCGGATCGGTCTGACCAAGAAGATCAGCGTCGGGATCGTCGGCGACGCAAAAAAGGTGGCTTCCACCCTGCTTCACAAACTGACCGCAGATGCCGGCGACGCTGGCCGCGAAGACCGCAAGTCGATCATCGCCCAAACCAAATCCGCTTGGGCACAGCAATTGTCCTCGATGGATCATGAAGAGGACGATCCGGGCACCACATGGAACGAACGCGCACGCGGTGCGAAACCCGATTGGATGAGCCCACGCATGGCGTGGCGCGCCATTCAGGCCGCCCTTCCGAAAGAGGCGATCATTTCCTCCGACATCGGTAACAACTGTGCCATTGGCAACGCCTACCCAACCTTCGAGGCGGGTCGGAAATATCTGGCACCTGGTCTGTTTGGCCCTTGCGGTTATGGTTTGCCCGCGGTGATCGGTGCCAAGATTGGATGCCCCGATACACCTGTGGTGGGTTTCTCGGGCGATGGGGCGTTCGGCATCGCCGTGACCGAACTGACCGCCATTGGGCGCGAGGAATGGCCCGCCGTCACGCAGATTGTGTTTCGCAACTATCAATGGGGCGCAGAGAAGCGCAATTCGACCCTGTGGTATGATGACAATTTCGTCGGCACCGAACTGGATACACAGGTTAGCTATGCTGGAATTGCGAAGGCCTGTGGCCTGCAAGGCGTGGTCGCCCGCACGATGGACGAACTGACCGCTGCGCTGGATCAGGCAATCAAGGACCAGAAGGACGGCAAGACGACGATCATAGAAGCGATGATCAACCAGGAACTTGGCGAGCCGTTCCGCCGCGACGCGATGAAGAAACCGGTGGTCGTAGCTGGCATCAGCAAGGACGACATGCGGCCCCAAAAAGTCTGAAGTCTGGATCGGGCGTCGAGTTGACGCCCGGCCAATCCGATCGGAATGTTTCGCGTTTGTCTGTCGATAATCGCGTCATCGCCGGTTCTCCACGGGAGCGAGACATCAATGAAACCGCTGGAAACCCTGCTGCGCAACGCCGCACGGTCGCACCACAGGATCATTCTGCCCGAAGGCAGCGCGCTGCGGGTGGTTCAAGCCGCGTTTGACGCCGCATCACAAGGGATTGCGCAGATTGACCTTGTTGGTAAACAAGATGAAATCATAACCACGTTCAAGACCCTTGGTCTGGAGATCATCGACGGTATTACGCTGCACGACCCCGCAACGTCACCGCATCTGCCGGAGTTGATCACGCTTTACCACGATCTGCGCCAGCACAAGGGGGTGACACGCGCAGATGCCGAAGTGGCAGCCGTGAACCCCTATGTCTTTGCCGCCCTGATGGTGAAGGCGGGATATGCGGATGGCACCGTCGGCGGCGCGATATCCACCACCGCCGAGATTGTGCGCACGGCCCTTCAGGTGATCGGCCCGAAGCCCGGCAGTGCGCTGGTGTCCAGCTTCTTTCTGATGTTGTTTTGCGAGGTGCACCACGCCCGAAAAGGCGCGATGATCTTTGCGGATAGCGGATTGGTTGTTGATCCTACAGCCGATGAAATGGCCCAGATCGCGCTGTCATCGGCAGATTCCTTCGTCACGCTGACGGGCGAGACACCGCGCGTCGCGATGCTGTCCTTCTCGACCCGGGGCAGTTCGGAACATCATTCGGTGTCAAAGGTGGTCACGGCCACCAGAATTGCCAAAGAACATGCGCCCGATCTTCTGATCGACGGTGAATTGCAGTTTGACGCCGCCTTCGTGCCCGATGTGGCCGCCCGAAAGGCCGAAGGCAGTCCGCTGGAAGGCATCGCCAACGTGTTCATCTTCCCAAATCTGGAAAGCGGCAACATCGCCTATAAGATCGCCCAGCGTGTGGGGGGCGCAACGGCGATTGGCCCGGTGCTTCAGGGATTGTCGAAACCAGCCAATGACCTGTCGCGCGGGTGCACGGCTGAAGATATTCTGCATATGATCGCCGTCACCGCCGCCCAAGCCAGCGCGGCCAGCTAACTGGATCGCGCCATCTGATCAGCAGCGATCGCCAACACGGTGCTGGCGACGATGTCATCAACTGTTGCGCCGCGCGACAGGTCACAGACCGGGCGTTTGAACCCTTGCAGAATTGGTCCATAGGCCCGCGCGCCTGCCAATTCCACCAACAGCTTATAGGCAATGTTGCCCGCGTCCAGATTGGGAAACACCAACACATTCGCGTCTCCCATCCCGGTGCTTCCCTTCTGAGCGGCAACAGCGCGGTTCAGCGCCGCATCGCCTTGCACCGGACCGGGAAATCCCGACAGTTCCGCCGCGTGTGCAACCTTGTCGACCGAAACCCCAATGCCGGAGCGGCCCGTCGAATACGACAACAAGGCGACGCTTGCAGCGCCCAGAAGCCGTTGTGCCGAGATCTGTGAGACCTGCGCGATATCCGTCAGTTGTGCGGCGTCCGGGTCTACGTTTACCGCGCAATCGGCAAATATCATCTCGCGCCCGTCGGCCGTGACCATCAGAAAGAAACTGGACGGCGTGGTGGTGCCCTCTTCCAGCCCGATCACGATCGACACCGCTTCGATCACGCGGCGCGATGGGGCGATGGCGCCTGCGACCAGAATGTCGGCCTCTCCGCTTGCCACCATAGCGGCCGCGCGCATCAAGGGGCGCTCCAACATCCGGGCCGCAATACTCTCGCGCATCGGGCGTGAGGTCATCAAAGCCTCGATGTGATGATCCCCACGCTCTGCCAGGGGCACCGGCACCGCCAGCCCTTCGCGCCGCAACCTGTCGCCAACGGCAACAATACGCGGGTCGTCAAGCTCCGGTAGGATGACACGGGCTTGGGCGGTCCGGGCGATTTGGGTGGCGCGTTCAAGGGCGGACATGCAAGCTCCTTCAGCCGAGTCAGGTGGTCTTCAGGGTGCTGTACCCCGTCAGCACCAGATAAATCAACGCAGCCGCCACGATGATGGATGGGCCCGCCGGCGTGTCATAATGGAGCGATCCCCAAAGTCCAGCCAGACTGGCAACCCAGCCAATCAAAACTGCCGTTACCGCCATGGCAATCGGCTTTGTCGACACCAGTCGAGCCGCCGCGGCAGGAATGATCAGCAAGGCCGATATCAACAGCGCCCCGACGACTTTCAGCGACACCGCGACCACCACTGCGAGCGACAGTGTCAACACCATGCCTTCGCGGGTCGGATTAATGTCCGAGGCCGCCGCCAAATCGGGACTGAGCGTGGATAGCAGAAGTCGCGACCAGCGCCACGCGATCAACCCGGCAATTGCGACGGCTCCACCCCACACCAGCACAAGATCGGCACGCGTCACCGCCAGAATGTCACCAAACAGAAAAGACGCCAGGTCCACCCGCACACCGGGCGCAAAGGAAATCGCCACAAGCCCCGCCGAAAGCGCCGAATAGGACAACACCCCAAGTCCGGTATCGGACGATTGTCCCCGCGCGGACATCCAACTGATCGTCAGTGCCATCGCAAGTGCAATGACCAGCGTGCCCAACCAGATGGGAAGGGCCATGAGCAACGCCAAAGCCACGCCCAGAATGGCCGCATGTGCGGTCGCATCCCCGAAATATGCCATCCGGCGCCAGACGACAAACGATCCAAGCGGCCCTGTCGCGATGGACAAGCCGATCCCGGCCAACGCCGCGCGCACCAGAAAATCATCCAGCATTCGCTGTGTCCTTGTCCGTGGAATGATCATGCGTGCAGCCGTGATGCTCGTGATCATGTTCGTGCTGATACAAGGCCAGAGCACCCCGTGTGCCTTGCCCAAACAGCGCCCGGTATTCAGGCGCATCGCGCACCACATGCGGCGTGCCTTCGCAGCATACGTGACCGTTCAAGCATATCACGCGGTCCGACGCGCTCATCACCACGTGCAAATCATGAGACACCATCAGGACCGCGACACCCGTTTCGGTGCGAACAGCCTCAATCAGCTGATAAAATGCGGCTTCACCATTCTGGTCCAACCCTTGCGTGGGTTCGTCCAGCACCAGAATATCCGGTTTCGACAGCAACGCCCGCGCCAGAAGAACGCGTTGCAATTGCCCGCCTGATAACTCCGACACTTGTTGGTCGGCCACATTCGGCACGCCAACACGCCGCAACACTTCAGCCTGCTCTGCAAGGCTATGCGGTTTGGGTAGGTTCAGGAAGCTGGTTACGGGCATCGGCAAACTGGGATCAAGTGCAAGTTTCTGCGGGACATAGCCAACGACCAGACCCGGTTTTTTCGTAACCTCTCCTGAGACGCGCAACATCCCCAACAAGGCACGCAACAAGGTGGACTTGCCGGACCCGTTGGGACCGACGATGGTCACGATCTCGCCGGGTTCAATGGTGAAATTCACATCGCTCAGAACCGTCCGCCGCCCGTGCGAGACGGATAGGTTCCGGGCCGTGATCAAACTCATGCGGCCGCCCCGTCCGAACACGTCGGGCACAGGCCAAGCGCTTCGATATTGGTGCGTTCGACGGCAAACCCAAGGGCGCTTGCGATGCGATCCACCTCGTCCCGAACAGATTGCCCCGGCACCTCGGCCACCGCCTTGCACGCCTTGCAGATAAAGAAAACCGGCGCATGACTGTCACCGGGGGAGGTGCAAGCCGCAAAGGCGTTCAGCCGTCGAATGCGATGCACAAAACCTTGCTCCACAAGAAATTCCAGCGCCCGATAAGCGACCGGGGGTTGGCTTCCGAACCCTTCGACGGACAGACGATCCAGAACGTCGTAAGCCCCCATCGCGCGGTGCTCCTCCAGCAGGATTTCCAACACGCGTTTGCGTACAGGCGTCAACCGCGCCCCGCTTTCTCGGCACAGATTTTCGGCGCGGGTCAAAACGTCGTGGGTACACGCCGCGTGGTCATGGGAGTGAAAGGCACAGGACGGATCTTGATCATTCATTTGGATTTGACATCCCAGTTTTGTAATATTATCACTTTATAAATGGTATAACATCACACCCCCAACCACAAGGCCCAACATGAACCGCTTCATCCTGCCCGCGCTCATTTTTTTTGCCACGCCGCTTGCTGCAGACCCGCTGCGAGTTGTGACCGACATCGCCCCCGTGCATTCGCTCGTCTCAACGGTGATGGGCGATCTGGCAGAGCCCGATCTATTACTGCCCCAAGGGGCAGAGCCGCATGATTTCCAGTTGCGCCCTTCACAGATGCGCGCGCTTTCGCAAGCCGATCTGGTGTTCTGGGTCGGGCCAGACCTGACGCCCTGGTTGGAACGCGCCTTGACCGGCGTCAGCCCCGCCGACCCGGTTGCCTTGATGGACGCACCCGGAACAATAGTGCGCAAGACGGACCATGCTCTGGATCCTCACGCATGGCTGTCGCCAGAGAATGGGGCCGTCTGGCTTGGTGAAATCGCGGAAACGCTCGCCCAGCAAGATCCCGAGAATGCCGACGTTTATCGCGCAAATGCGGCTGAAGCCCGAGCGCGTCTGGAACAGACGGAAACCGAGATCGAGGCGCAGCTCGCCCCTATCCGCGAGCACGGCTTCATCGTGTTTCATGATGCTTACGGCTATTTCACAAGTCACTTTGCCTTGTCGCCGCTTGGGGCCGTGCGCGAAAGTGACAGCGCGCCACCTTCCGCTGCACGTATGACCGAGATCAACAATCTTTTGGCCAGCGGCAAGGCCCGATGCGCCTTCGCGGAGGCAACCGAGGATCAGGATATGATGCGTGACCTCGTGGATGGGACCGACGTCGGGTTCGGCGTGCTGGACCCAAACGGCGCCAGCCTGTCCCCCGGCCCCAATCTTTACTTTCAGCTTCTGCGTTCGCAAGCCAACGCATTGTCGGATTGTCTAAGCGGGACACAAGATTGACTACCGGGAAAAAGGGCGCCATCTGGCACCCTTTCGTGATCGTTCCGGGTCTTAGAAAAACGCTTGCAGCCCTGTCTGTGCACGTCCAAGGATCAGCGCGTGCACGTCATGTGTGCCTTCATAGGTGTTCACGGTTTCAAGGTTCACCATGTGGCGGATCACGTGAAACTCCTGACTGATCCCATTGCCGCCATGCATATCACGAGCGTGGCGCGCGATCTCCAGCGCCTTGCCGCAATTGTTGCGTTTGATCAGGGATACCATCTCTGGCGCGGCTTTTGCTTCGTCCATCAAACGTCCGACGCGCAGCGCGGCTTGCAACCCCAGGGTGATCTCGGTCTGCATATTGGCCAGTTTCAGTTGGAACAACTGCATCTGAGCCAGCGGCTTGCCGAATTGCTTGCGGTCCAACCCATATTGACGGGCGGCATGCCAGCAGGCCTCTGCTGCGCCCATCACACCCCAAGCGATGCCATACCGCGCCCGGTTCAGACAGCCGAACGGACCTTTCAGCCCCTCGACATTGGGCAAAAGCGCATCCTCGGACACCTCGACATTCTCCATCACAATTTCGCCCGTGATGGACGCGCGCAAGGACAGCTTGCCTTCGATCTTCGGGGCAGACAGACCTTTCGCGCCCTTGTCCAGCACAAAGCCCTTGATCTTGCCGCCATGCGCATCGGATTTGGCCCAGACCACAAACACATCCGCAATCGGTGCATTCGATATCCACATTTTTGAGCCGTTCAGCACATAACCGCCATCGACCTTCCTGGCCGTGGTTTTCATGCTGCCAGGGTCTGACCCCGCATCAGGTTCGGTCAGTCCAAAACAGCCAATCCATTCGCCGGCCGCCAACTTGGGGAGGTATTTCTTGCGCTGCGCATCCGTGCCGTAGGCATAGATCGGATACATGACGAGCGACGATTGCACCGACATCATCGAGCGGTAGCCACTGTCCACCCGCTCGACCTCGCGCGCCACAAGGCCATAGGCGACATAGCCCGCACCTAGCCCGCCATATTCTTCAGGGATGGTGGTGCCCAACAATCCCATCCCGCCCATCTCGGCGAAGATCGCGGGATCGGTTTCTTCCTTCTCGAACGCTTTCGTCACGCGCGGCAACAGCTTCTCCTGTGCATAGGCATAGGCGCTGTCGCGGATCATCCGTTCGTCTTCTTCAAGCTGAGCTTCCAGCAGGAAAGGGTCATCCCAATTGAAGCTGGACAGGTCCGGGCGGGATTGCGGGGCGAGATCGGCCATGTCTCACGCTCCTTTCGCGTTGACGGCAGCCTCGATCGAGGCTTCAAGGATATCAAGGGCTTCGTCCAGTTGATCCATCGGAACGGTCAACGGGGGCAGTAGCCGCACAACATTGGCGCGCGTGCCGCAGGGCAGAATGATCAGCCCACGCGCCTCGGCCTCGGCCACGATGGCTTGGGTCAACGCGGCGTCGGGTGCGTTCGTGTCACGATCTGTGACCAGTTCAAACGCGACCATCGCACCCAGACCGCGCACATCGCCGATGGCCTCCATGCCCTGACGGGACGCAATATCGTTCAGGCGGGCCATGATCTTGTCGCCAATCTCGGCAGCTCGCTCGCAAAGGTTTTCTTCCTCGATCACGTCCAGCACAGCGTGCGAGGCCGCAACAGCCAACGGGTTGCCACCATAGGTGCCGCCAATGCCACCGACGGGGGCGGCATCCACAATCTCTTTTCGGCCCGTAACGGCGGACAGCGGGAAGCCCCCTGCCAACCCTTTGGCCATGGTTACAAGGTCGGCTGCCACGCCCGAGTGTTCAAAGCCGAACATCTTGCCGGTCCGCGCCATGCCTGCCTGCACCTCGTCTGCGATCAGAACGATGCCATACTCATCACAGATCTTCCGCAGCGCACGCAGGAATTCTGGCGGCGCAATGTTGAAGCCCCCTTCCCCTTGCACAGGCTCGATGATCATCGCAGCAACCCGTTCCGGATCAATCGAGCTTTTGAATATGTTGTCGAGCACCGACAGAGAGACTTCGACCGAGGTGCCGTGAAACGCGTTCGGAAACGGAATGTGCACGACTTCGGGCGGCATCGCACCGAACGCTTTCTTGTAAGGCGTCACCTTGCCACAAAGTGCCATCCCCAACAGCGTCCGCCCGTGAAAGGCACCAGTGAATGCGATCACTCCTGACCGTCCGGTATGCGCGCGCGCCATTTTTACAGCGTTCTCAACGGCTTCGGCGCCGGTTGTGACCAGCATGGTCTTCTTGGCAAAGTCACCGGGCGTGGCGGCATTCAGACGCTCGGCAAGCTTAACGTAGCCCTCATAGGGTGCGACGTGGAAACAGGTGTGAGTGAAGGCTTCGGCCTGCTTGGCGACCGCTGCCATCACCTTGGGGTGGCGGTGCCCGGTGTTGTTTACCGCGATGCCTACGGCAAAGTCGATGAACCGCTTGCCATCGACATCCCACAGCTCGGCATTCTCCGCGCGCGCGGCATAGATGCCACGCGTGGCAACCCCATTGGCGACAGCTTCATTGCGCCGTGCCTTCAATTGTTCGGTGTTCGACATGCGATCCCCCATTTCGAAATTTGATTCCGCACCATATTGCGCAAAATTCTGAGCAATGCTATCAAAATTTTGCGCAAGATTTACGAAGGCGGAGGTTTTGCGCAGACTGCACAATCGCAGCAAGACAGGGGAGAGCACATGCAGGATGAGTTCGATGTCGGCGGGCGACTGAAATCGCTCAGACAGCAATTTGGCTTGTCTCAAAGACAGTTGGCCGAGGCCGCGAATGTCCCGCATGGTCAGATCTCGATGATCGAACGGAACCACTCGTCCCCGTCCGTCGCCTCTCTGCGCAAGATATTGGGCGGATTGAACATGTCCATGTCCGAGTTTTTTGAACCCGAAGCGCCCACGACTCATCAAGTATTCTTTACACCCGTCGAACTGCGCGACCTGACATCGGCGCTGTATCAGGACAATGACGCCGCGCTGCGGATGATTACCATCAAGCAGGTGGGCGACGCCAAGGCGCACGGACTTCAGGTGCTGCACGAGCTTTACGAACCGGGCGCGGACACCGGTGAAACCATGATCGAACATGAAGCCAATGAAGGCGGGATCGTCATTGAAGGCGAGTTGGAGATTACGGTGGGCGACGCCACCCGCGTTCTGAAAGCGGGTGATGCCTATCTGTTCAACTCGCGCGAACCGCACCGCTTTCGCAACATTTCGGACCGCCCTGCGCGTATCGTGTCCGCCTGCACCCCGCCATACCTCTAGGAGCCGCCATGCACCCGCTTGAAGGACTGAAAGTCGTCGAACTTGCCCGTATTCTGGCCGGACCTTGGATCGGTCAGTCACTTTCCGATCTGGGCGCCAATGTGGTGAAGGTCGAAAGCCCCGATGGCGATGACACCCGCAAATGGGGGCCGCCGTTTATCGAGCGTGATGGCGACCGGACCGCCGCTTATTATTACTGTGCGAACCGGGGCAAGGACTGCGTGACGGCCGATTTTCGCACACCCGCGGGTCAGCAGATCGTGCGTGATCTGGTCCAGGACGCCGACATCCTGATCGAGAATTTCAAGGTTGGCGGGTTGGCCAAATACGGGTTGGACTATGGTTGCCTGTCCGCACTGAACCCGCGGCTCATCTATTGCTCGGTCACGGGGTTCGGTCAGGATGGACCCTGGGCGAAGCGGGCAGGATATGACTTCCTTCTGCAAGGGCTTTCGGGACTGATGTCCGTCACGGGCGACCCGCAAGGGCATCCCCAGAAGGTAGGCGTTGCCATCACCGATATCGTGACCGGTCTTTATGGCACAATCGGCATTCTGGCCGCTGTCGAACAACGCCACCGCACCGGGCGCGGGCAGCATGTGGACATGAGCCTTCTGGATTGCGCCACCGCCATGATGGCCAATCAGGCGATGAACTTCCTTGCGACCGGCACCAGCCCGAACCGTATGGGCAACGAGCATCCGAATATCGCCCCCTATCAGGCATGTCCGGTAAGGGATGGCTACATCATTCTGGCCGTGGGCAACGACGGGCAATTCCAACGTTTCTGTGAGGTGATCGGGCGGAACGATCTGGCGAAGGATGCCCGCTTCGCCACAAATCAGGACCGCGTGGCGAACCGCGCGGACCTGACGCCGCAGATTGAGGCGGCGCTTGCAAACCGGCCCATGGCCGACATCCTGATCGCCCTTGAAGACGCCACCGTCCCGGCTGGCCCGATCAACACAATGGAACAGACCTTCGCCAACCCACAGATTCAGCATCGCAATATGCAGATTGCCCCGGACGGTGTGCCCGGGGTGCGAGGTCCTTGGGTGTTCTCGGATGCGGAACTGAACCTTGAGCGATCGGCTCCCATTCTTCCGAAATAGCAAAGGGCAAGCTTAACGTGCTGCCCTTTTAATTGCTGTCAGCCTCGGCGGATCATTCGAAAACTGCCGACGGATTGTCCAAGCTCTCAGATCCCTCGATCGACACGCTATCGACCCCGACCAGCGCCACTGCACGCTCGATATTGCGGGTTTGCGCCACCAGATGGTCAATCGCGTTCTGAACCAGTGCACCACCCGGATGCCCCGCCCCCAGCATCTGGTCATAAGACGTGCCAGCGTCGGCGACGGTGCGGATGTCACCCAACGCAATCATGGTTCTATCCATGTCACCCAAAAGATTGTTGGCCAATGTTTCGTCTTTCTCTTTCACCAGGTCATACAGCGACGGACCTTCGATGACCGAACCATCGACCCGCACATAACGCCCGGTATAGACGTTGCGAATGCCGAGCCCGTCAAAATAATGCGAGTTATGGGTGTTGTCCGAGAAACAATCCTGTTCTTCTTCCGGATCGTTCAGAAGCAGGCCAAGTTTCATTCGTTCGCCGGCCAGTTCGCCATAGGACAGGCTGCCCAACCCGGTGAAGGCCATAACGATGCCCCGGTTGGCATCCGCGATCGCGTCAGAACGCCCCTGCCCGCCTTCGGACCAATTGGCGACCGCATCCCGAAGGTCCAAGACCAACAGGTCCGTGGCTGCCTTCAGATAAGCCGCACGGCGATCACAATTGCCGCCGGTGCAATTTTCCGTATCGAAATCCGTGACTGGTCGCTGACCTGCACCATGATCCGTGCCCGACAAATCCTGACCCCACAACAGGAATTCGATAGCGTGATAGCCCGTCGCCACATTGGCCTCGATCCCTTCAATCTCGTGCAGGTTTTCCAACAGTTCAGGGGTAATTTCTGAGGCATCAATGCTTGCACCAGCAACGGTCAATTCAGGGTTCGCAATGATATTTGCTGTCGAAAACGGGTTTTCGTCATTGGCCCCCAGATCGGTTGAAACATAGTCGATCAGCCCTTCGTCCAGCGGCCACGCATTTACCTTGCCTTCCCATTCATCGACCGAGGGGTTGCCAAAGCGAAACGCTTCGGTCTGTTGATAAGGCACACGGGCGGCCAGCCAAGCGGCTTTGGCGGCGGCCAGACTGGTGTCTGTCGGTGCGGCCAGAAGCGCATCGACCGCTGTATTCAATTTCTGTGCCAGAGCAAGGCTGTCTTCATACCCCGCCCGGGCAATATCGGCATAGTTGTTCAGGATATCTTCCGGCGTAGATGCCTGTGCAAAGGCCATGCTGCAAAGAAATGCGGTGGTTGTGTAAAGCGACGTTCGGAACATGGAACCCTCGTTGTTGGTGTTTCGAACCCGCTATAGATGAGTTATTTTGTCAGGTAAAGCAATCTTGATTATTTTTGTCGGATATATTCTGACCGGTTTTTCCGCCGAAAACGTTTCACACGCACGTGATGCTTATCAGGGTGCTACAGGCGCTCCAGCTTTTCCAATGCATCAAGCAACGCCTCGAATTGTTCCTGCCCAAGATGGCGCACGTAGCCGTCTGCGATCTGCTCAGCCCGGTCGCGATTGTCGTCAATGATTTGTTGCCCGGCTGCGGTGATCTCTAGCATTTGCCGCCGCCGATCTGCCTTGTCTCGGGTGCGCGTCACCAGACCGTTCGCGACCATCGCCTGAATGATCCGCGTCAAACTGGGCAAAAGCAGGCTTGTCCTTTCACCCAGATGGGTCGCATCCAGCGCACCGTGCTCTGACAACACGCGAAGAATGCGCCACTGCTGTTCTGTGATGCCAATGGGTGCAAGCATCTCGCGCACAGGTCCCATGACCTTTTCGCGGGCGCGCATCAATGCTATTGGCAGGGATCGCCTGGTGGATGGCAACTTGGCCCGCGTCGGTCCTGTTTGTGATCTGGGCATCAATGCTCCTCGAATTTCGATGACGGTTTCATAAGAAAAGCGACGGCGGTCGGGATCAACCGCTAACTTTCATTTGGCAACGACGAGGCTGGCGCACCGACATCAGACAGGCCTTCAGTGCTACACGCTTGGCCGCTCGCCTCAACGGAGGCTCGCGCTTAATGATAAAGCTCAAATCCTTCTCAACTTTTACTAGATTTAGCCCAAACAGTGCCGCGATTGCATCGCATCAGACCAGACAAGACAAGAAGGGCAAGCAGCCCACCCTGTCATCGGCCTTTCTATCCGCTATTGACGAAATCGTTAACGTAGAAATTAACCAAGTGTTAAGATAAAGATAAACTTGAAGGAGAACCGCCCGGCAAAAAAGCTAGAGCCTTGGAGCAACGGGTTTTCCAATAAATAACAAGGACATGGGGATGGCCAAACAGAAAGTTGCCGTGATTGGCGGGGGCGTAGGTGCAATTGCGGCAGTTTATGCCATCACGCAAACGCCAGATTGGGACAAAAAATACGACATCACGATTTATCAATTGGGCTGGCGCAATGGTGGCAAAGGGGCCAGCGGGCGCAACGCGGAATATGGTCAGCGTATCGAAGAGCACGGATTGCATGTTTGGGCCGGATTCTATGACAACGCATTTCGCAATATGCGACGCTGCTATGAACAATTGGTCGAATTGGGGTTGCGTAAGGAAAGTGATCCTTTGGGGACGATGGACAAGGCGTTCAAACCCCTGTCCCATCTATTTCTCGCCGAGCGGGTGCCGACAACCTCACTGGACGAAAACCAATGGCGCCCTTGGGTGATTGATCTGCCCGGTAATGACAAACAGCCGGGATCGGAAACAAAAGTCCCCGACCCGTTTCAAATGATGATGCGCATTCTTGAGATCGTTATCGAATTTATGAAGAAGGGTGAGTTGGAAGACGGCCCGCATCACCAGTTGGGCATCGCGCTGCCATCAGGACTGCTGGGCCACCATCAGTCCATCCATCGCCACGTGGCTTCGATGCCTGCTGATCCGGCAAAGCACACCGCCCGCGATACGAATATCCTGCTGGACTTCATCGACGCCGCCCAAGCCGCTGTCCACGCGATGGAAACGCCTGATAACATTCAGGACGACGCGAAGCGACGTGGCCTCTATCTGGTGGATATCGGGCTGGCCTATATGCGTGGAGTCGTCGGATCTGACACCTTCACCAGCGGATATGATGTTCTTGATCAGTGGGAGTTCACCGACTGGCTGCGAATGAACAACGCAAGCGATCAGGCGCTGGATTGGGTTGCCATTCGCGGATGTTACGACTTCGTTTTCGGCTTTCCACAGGGCAACACAGACCGGCAGGGCGACACCGGCGCAGGCACCGCGATCCGCGCGATGTCGCGTCTGATCTTCACCTATTCGACCGCGATCTTTCACAAGATGCAGGCCGGGATGGGCGACACGATTTTCGGTCCTTACTATCAGGTCCTGGCTGCAATAGGTGTGAAATTCGAATTCTTCTGCGCCGCCCGCGATCTTCATCTGAACGATATCGGCACACGCGTTGATCGCCTTTCAATGGTCCGTCAGGCCAAGGTCAAATCAGGAAACTACGAACCCTTGGTTGACGTGGGCGGCCTGCCCTGCTGGCCGTCCGAGCCGCTGTGGTCGCAACTTGTAGATGGCACCGAACTGAAAAAACAGGGTATTGATTTCGAATGCGAAAAATCCCCGCCGACCGGCACACCATTTGAACTGAAGCGTGGCAAGGATTTCGATATCGTGCTTCTGGGGGCCTCGTTGGGATCGCTGCCCTATATGACGCGGGAGCTGTCGGCCACGTCAGACCGGTGGCGCCTGATGCTGGACCGGGTAAAGACCGTCGGCACCCACGCGGCCCAGCTTTGGCTGAACAAGTCCGTCAAAGATATGGGGTGGGAGGATCGGGTGGAAGTCCACAACAGCCCAACGGCCATCCCTTCATCACCCATGCGGACGATCATCACCGGATTTGCCGAACCGCTGGACACTTGGGCGGACATGTCCCACCTGATCCCGCACGAGGCTTGGCCCGATCCTGGCCCGGCTTCAATTTCATACTTCTGCGCGCCTGCGCCGGACGGCGAAACATTGGATGAGTTCAACACCAATGTCGCATCGTGGATGGACAAAGACCTGCCGGAGCTTTGGCCCAAAGCAAGAAAACGCGGCAAATTCGACAAAGCGCTTTTTCACGACAACCCCGAGTCCGCCGTCTATTCGCGCGTCAATATGTACGGGTCAGAGCGCTATGTCCTGTCCGTCACCAACAGCGTTTATCATCGCCTCGCCCCGTCCGAGAGCGGGTTTTCAAACCTCTACCTCGCCGGAGACTGGACCCGTTGCGGGCTGAATGCGGGATGCGTTGAAGGGGCAACGATGTCGGGGATTGCCTGCGCATCTGCCATCACCGGGGTCGATCTTCTGAATGTCGGAGCCGAAGATATTCCCCGCGAAAACACCCTGCCCGAAAAGGCGATGTTCCAGACGAACTCGATCTCCGGCACCTCATGGCCGTTGACGCCGTTCTTTGCACGTGGCGAGATGACGGGCGTTTTCTTCTTTTATGAAAGGCCCCGCGACGAGGTGCAGACCATGCTGCCCGACGGTATCCATCTGGGTCACTGCCCGATGGTGCGACCGGGATACCACCCTGTGGGCATGTCCTTTTGTAGCTATCACAATGTGCGCGGGTCCTTCATTCCAAACTTTCTGGCAATGCGCCCATACGGAGAAGCGACCTTTGCCATCCCCTACACGCATACGGATGAAGGACACGCGGCACCGTTCTTGTATCCGCGCCGTCTTTACGTCAACAATTCGTCGGCCATCTTTGCGGGCAAATTCTTTTATGCGATGCCCAAGTCGAAGGCGGAAATCAACGTCGAAAACACCCGTTTCACCGCCTCGAATGCGGATGCGTTGTCGATTGATTTCTGCGCCGAGCAGCATCGCGATCCGGTCGCCTTGTCGGGGCACGCGGCACACGGGGCCATATCGGACCTGCTGGACATGACATTCGTCACCCGAAATACGCGTGGGCAAATGTTCTATAACGCGTTCGATCTTCAACTTGACCGGTCCTATGTTGCACCGATATCGGGCGAGGTTTCGGTCACAGATCCCAGTGCAGATGGCTTTCCGGATACGCAGATGGAAGTCGGACCGCTCTTGGATCATCGCGATATGAGGCTTCCGGGTGCCTTCCGAATTTGGTGCTCTTGGTCGATGACAAACCCGTTGGATAGCCGACGCGTCAGACACGCTGCACAAGCACGGTCCTGGGTGCGACGTAACGATTGAGGATATCATGCAGGTTATAAACTGTTTGGCATGTTCCGAGCCGCTGGCGCAGGGGGCGAAGTTCTGCGGGAACTGCGGGGCGGAAGCTGTCTTGGACGCTCAAAACCCTGAACTCCGCGTTCTGACCATCCAGTTTGTCGATCTGGTCGGCTCGACAGCCTATGCCAACTCGACCGAGTTGGAGGCCTATGACGACACAATCGCAGCCTTCCACGAACTGGTCAGCAATGTTGTCCTGACCTATCGCGGCACCGTTTTGCAACGATACGGCGATGGTGTCTTGTCCTGTTTCGGCTTGGGTCATGACGGCGAAGATTCAGCGCTTTCAGCCATCGCGGCTGGCCTGTCCATCGCAAAAAACGCACCCGAAACACTTAATGGCCAGAATGTCCGCGTCGGGATCGACAGCGGTCAGGTCATGTGCCGGGTCGGGCAGACCGGAACTCTATTCCCTCAGCTGGCGGGGTTACATGTCAACAGAGCCGCCCGCTTGCAGGAGCAAGCACCGACAGGCGGCGTCGTGATCTCGGGTGAAACGCAATCGTTCCTGTCTCGACTGGCAGAACTGGACATCACATCGCACAAACCACTCGCGCTGAAGGGCATTGACGTTCCGGTCGACGTTATAGGGGTCTCGGGCTTCACATTCCTTGAGCAATCGGATACCGGCCGAAAGTTGCTTGAACGAGAGAGCGAGTTGTCGACCCTGTTGGGCGAGACGGCGACGACATTTGCGCTGATCGGGCCTGCGGGGATCGGCAAGTCGGCGGTGTTAAGCGAATTGATCCGCCGCGCCGATCCATCGCCCGTCATATGCCTGGACGCACGGGCAAATCTCAGCCAAACGGCGCTGTTTCCGGTCATAGAGGCCGTGCGGAGCGAGTTTTCACTGACCGATGCGTCGCCATCGACCGCATTGCAGGCGGGTTTGTCGGACATCGGCGTCGCCTTGAATGACCAAGACCTGAATTTGATGGCAACCGTTTTGGGGCTTCGCGACGCAACGCCCGTGCCACTGCCGCCGGAACAGCAAAAGTCGCGTCGGATCGAATTGACGACTGAGGCTTTGCGCAAAATTGCGGTCCGTAAGATGGCGGCTTTAGCGTTCGATGATTTCCATTGGGCCGACGAAGAAAGCGCGACTGTTCTGCGCAACCTCATTGACGATCCGGGTTTCACCAACCGATTGATCATCACCAGCCGGCGGACCGACCAAATCAACACATTGATAGATGAAACGGGGATCCAGACCGTTGTCCTTCAGCCATTATCGGATGAAGCAGCGAAGGATGCCCTCGCGGCTTATCCCGCACTGACAGAGGACATGCGGCGCAGCATCATTTCCGGTGCGGAAGGCAACCCTTTGTTTCTGTTGGCTCTGGCTGAACGCGCCCGTCAACTGGGCAACCAAGCCGGCGATCTGCCCCTGCCCCAAAGCATCGAAGCGACATTTCAAGCCATCATCAACGGGCTTGGCCCGTTGAAGGATGTCGTGCAATGCCTGTCGGTTCTGGGGCGCGTGGTTGACCCAGCCCATGCGAGGCTCCTGCTACCTGACCGCAGCAACATCGAGGATGAACTGCGTGTGCTGACCATCAACGGCATCCTGCACAAGCGGCGGGACGGTTTGACCTTTGACCACATTCTTCTGCGTGACGCCGCCTATGAGATGTTGCCCGGCAAACGCCGCCGGGCGCTTCATCTGCAATTTGCCGACCAGTTGCGACTGCACGATCCAGATCTTGTCGCGAAGCTGCCGGAAATCCTGGCCGACCATGTTTTGGCCGCCAAAGCGCATGATCAGATCCCGTCAGCCTGTATTGCGGCAGGGGTCCGAATGCTGATGGCGGCCAACTTTGATCCGGCCATCAAGTATCTGGACAGCGCACAGGTGGATATGGAGAAGCAGGCGAAGGGGAACACCGTCACGCGCGAGGAATACCTTCCGGTTCTGTCCTTGCTTGCCAGTGCCTTGGTGCAACGGTTGGGGTTCTCTCATCCGACCGTGTTGGACAGTTATAAGAAGCTTGAAAGCGCGGTAAGCTATGCCGAGGGCACCGATCGCCAGCGGATGATCACTCTCTACGGTCTGTTTGCGCACCGCATCATCAGCGGTGAGGTCCGCGCCAGCCGTGAATTGGTTGACCAAATGGAAAAGCTGGCAGCAAACGGGTCTGATGAACTTGCCGTCCTGTGGCTTGTCAACAAGACTGCGCAGGAACTCTATTCCGGGGATTTCGAAGCAGCGGAAAACAGCAGCAATGCGCTGAAACGCCTGTATCGCACCGAAGATCATGGGATTCTGTTTGTCGAAATCGGTGCGGATCCACTGGCATCGGTCCTGTCGGCAGACGCACATATCCTTATTCGAAAGGGTGACAAGGATGGAGCTGTGCGTGCAATCGAGGCCGCCAAGAGCCATTTGAACGCGATCGGGGCAACGACTCAGTTGCCATGGATTCATATCTTTGGGGCACAGGCCTTTTTTGAAGGCGGCCACTTACCGCTCGCCTTGACCGAAATTCAGACCGGCATAGACATTGCCGATGAACAGAACGCGGGGTTCTGGTCCCTGATCGGGCGGCTATGGCAGTCGCTGCTCAGGGTTTATGACGGCGATCTGGATACCGCGCCCACGTTCGAAGGCTATATCAGCCATGCCAGCGCAATCGGTGCCCAGTTGAACCTTCCGTTTTACAATGCTGTGTTGGCCAAGGTGAAAGCCGCGCGCGGCGATATGGATGACGCACGGGATTTGATCCGACAGGCGGCAGAGATGATCGAAGCACGGGGCGAACGAGAATGGGCGTCCCGTTTCGAAGCGATCCGTGCGGATATAGAAAAAGATGAGACGGTCGGCGCCTCCGGGTCGGACAACCCGGAGCTGACGTAGCGCCTTCACCACTCACGGCCACCATAATTGATGTAGCCCTACCTGACCGTCATTTGTCAGGCGGAAGCACCCCAGAAATGTCCGGCAGAAGCCGGGACGTAATGTCGCTCCAACGCCGCGATGCGGCCACCCAAAGCGATACCTTGCTAAGTTATCGTGCTAAAAAGACCTTTTGTGTTAGGGCCTTCAGCGCTTCCACTTCTGTGTATATGCGTAGATTGCGTCAAAACTTGTGACGCAGGTCACACATGCAAGCATGTTTGCAGCAAATGTGTGATTTTTTCGTGAAAACCGCTGCAATCTGCCCCTTTTTTCAATCGCCATCGTTCAACGCAATGCCTTCCAGCGCATTCAGATTCGTGATGACGACTGCCCCCTTTTCAAACCGCGCAATTCCATCCCTGGCCCATATCCGCAACTGTCTGTTCACGTTCTCACGGGTAAGGCCGGCATAGGCCCCCAACCAGCTTTGGCTAACCTGAACGCGGTCGGCGCTGGCATCGCCATTCTGATCCTTCAACAACCGCAGAATGCAACTGGCCAGTCGCGACCGCCCACTGGCCAGCGCTTTGAGTTCGAACATTTCAGACGCATTTCTGGCCTTCTGGCACAAGGCAACGATGACAAGTATGGCGCTGTCGCCGTCTTCTTTCAGGATTTGCAACACATCCCGGCGGGCCACTTCCAGACCTGTAACAGGCTCCAACGCAACCACGTCGGCGCTGCGCGGTCCGCCATCCAGACAGGCAATGTCACCGATGACATCTCCGGCACCGACCAGACCCAAGATTGATTTTTGGCCCGTTGCGGTTGTGATACTGACTTCAGCCCGTCCCGTTTCCACGATCAGCAACGATGTCCCCCGCTCGCCATGTCTGAAAATCTGAGTGCCTTTCTTGAAGTCACGCCGCCGCCCCCTTTCTGCAAGAAGCTCAAGCGTTTGACGTTCAAGCGCTTCGATGACCATGCTGTCCCCACCCTGCAATGTCCCGAGCAGTCCGCGTTCAGCGTCGCCGAACTGCCATACCTGATGCTTAAATCAGATGGTTACGAAGGGAAACAATTTAGAGCCAGTCGTGCTGTTCATCAAAAAACGCACAGGCACGTGTCAAAGCGATGCTTCGAGCAACTGCCTTGAATACGGATGCTCGGCATTCATATGTCTCAGGACATCAACATCCAGCACCTCGACGATCTCGCCATCCTTCATCACTGCCAGCCGGTCGCACATGTGACCCACGACGGACAGGTCATGGGACACCATCACATAGGTCAGATTATGTTCGGTGCGTAAATCCGCCAAAAGGTTCAGAATTTCCGCCTGCACAGACACATCCAACGCCGAGGTGGGTTCATCCAGCAACAGCAGGTCAGGCTCCGGCGCCAGCGCGCGCGCAATCGCCACCCGCTGACGTTGCCCGCCAGACAGCTGGTGCGGATAGCGGAAGCGAAACTTTTGTCCCAGCCCCACATCGTCCAACAACCGGACAACCCGCGCGTCGATGTCCTTGAACCCATGCAAATGCAGCGTCTCGCCCAGCACCTGATCAACTGAATGACGCGGGTGAAGCGAGGCATAGGGGTCCTGAAACACCATCTGCACCGTCTTGAAGAAGGACTTGGGCCGTTTGTGCCCGATGACCTGCCCCTCGACCATGATATTGCCTGACCAATCTGGCGCCAGCCCGGTGATGGCGCGCAGGATCGTGGATTTCCCCGACCCACTTTCCCCGACCAGGCCAAAACTTTCGCCCTGTGCCACGTCAAACGTGGCGTGCTTGACCGCATCCACCCGGTCGCGGTGGCTGCCGAACCAGACGTTCAGGTCTTGAACTTCCAACATCTTCATACGCGTCCACTCACACTTGGGGCCTCGGACCAGGCCGGATCACGTTTCAGAACCTCAAGGCGCTCGCGAGGTGCATCCAGCCGGGGAAGAGAATTCAGAAGTCCCCGCGTATAAGGGTGTTTGGCATCGTGCAGCTTGTCCGCGTCGCAGACCTCGACAATGCGGCCCGCATACATGATCAGCACGCGATCACAGAAATCGGCAACAAGGTTCAGGTCGTGGCTGATGAAGATCAGGCCCATCCCGCGTTCTTTAACCAGCTTGTCCATGATATCCAGCACTTGTCGCTGCACCGATACGTCCAGCGCCGAGGTCGGTTCGTCCGCGATCAGGATCTCGGGGTTCGGGATCAACATCATTGCAATCATAATTCGCTGACCCATCCCGCCCGACATTTCGTGCGGATAGGCACGCATCACCCGTTCGGAATCGCGAATCGAGACGGCTTCGAGCATCTCAAGCGACTTGTTATAGGCCGCCGACTTGGATACCGAATTGTGTAACCGATAGGCCTCGATGATCTGATCACCAATAGTCATCACCGGATTGAGCGAGAATTTTGGATCCTGCATTACCATGCTGATCCGCTGGCCGCGCACCTCGCGCATCTCTTTCTCGGTCTTGTCCAGCAGGTTGACGCCTTCAAGGTTGATGTGATCCGCCTCGACGATCCCCGGCGGGCGGATCAGCCGCAAGATGGCGCGGCCGGTCATGGATTTGCCCGAGCCACTTTCGCCCACGATCCCCAACCGCTCGCGCCCCAGCGCGAAGGACACACCGCGCACGGCGTCAAAAACGCCCTGACGGGTTGGAAATTTCACCCAGAGATTTTCAACGTCGAGAAGCACAGTCATTATTCACCTGCCTTCGGATCAAGAACATCCCGCAGACCGTCGCCCAAAAGGTTGAAGGCCAGTGACACGGTGAAGATGGCAAGGCCGGGCATGGTGGCAACCCACCAATGATCCAGAATAAACCGGCGCCCTTCGGAAATCATCGCGCCCCATTCCGGGCTGGGCGGCTGGGCACCAAGGCCAAGGAACCCAAGGCCAGCGGCAGCCAGAATGATCCCGGCCATGTCCAGCGTCACCCGCACTATCAGCGACGAGATACAAAGCGGCCAGATGTGCTTGGTAATGATCCTCAGAGCGCCTGCCCCCTGCAACTTGATCGCGCTGATATAGTCCGATGATCGGATCGTCAGCGTCTCGGCCCGGGCAATCCGTGCGTAAGGTGGCCACGCAGTGAGCGAGATCGCCAAGACCGCGTTTTCGATCCCTGCGCCCAGCGCGGCCACGAAGGCGAGCGCCAAGACCAAGCGCGGGAAGGCCAGGAAAATGTCAGTGATGCGCATAAGGATCGTATCAGTCCAGCCGCCCGCATAGCCCGAGATTGTACCGACCAACAGCCCGGCAACAGGGGCGATCAGCGCCACCAGCGCCACGATATAAAGCGTGATCCGTGCGCCATAGATCAGCCGTGACAGGATATCACGCCCCAGACTGTCAGTGCCGAAGATATGCCCCTCGGTGCCCAGGGGGGCGAGCCGGTTGCCCAGATCCTGCACATAGGGGTCATGAGGCGAGAGCCACGGCGCGGCGGCGGCAATAACCACCAGCGCCACCAGAATGCCCAACCCGATCATCGCCATCGTATTGCTGCGAAAGGACAGCCAGCCTTGATAGAAATTCGAGATTTTCGCGTGACGGCGCGACGTTGGCGTGTCCGTCAGCAGCCATTGTTTCAGCGTTTGTTCGGTCATCGACAGTGTCCCGCCTATTTCGCGCGTGGATCAAAGACCTTGTAGAGCAGGTCTGAGAAGATATTGAGCAGGATGAAGATCAGCCCGACCACGACAGTGCCCCCCAGCACGGCGTTCATGTCAGCGGACAGAAGGGCCGTGGTGATGTAGCTGCCGATACCGGGCCACGAGAAGATGATCTCGGTCAGCACGGACCCTTCCAAAAGGCCCGCGTAACTCAGCGCGATCACGGTAATCAGTTGCACGCGGATGTTCTTGAAGGCGTGTTTCCAGACCACGTCCCATTCCGACATGCCTTTGACGCGTGCCGTGGTGACGTATTCGGCGCTGAGTTGTTCCAGCATAAATGATCGTGTCATGCGGCTGATATAGGCCAGCGAGTAATAGCCCAGCAGCGATGCTGGCAGGATGATGTGCGAAAACGCATTTCGGAACACATCCCAATTGCCATCCAGGGCGGCGTCCACAAGGATCAGGCCCGTGACGCTGGGCACAACGTCGACATAGAAGATGCCCACTCTGCCAGGCCCGCCCACCCAGCCAAGAATACCATAAAAAATCAACAGCCCCATGAGGCCCAGCCAGAAGATCGGCATGGAGTAACCGACAAGGGCCAGCACGCGGGCAACCTGGTCAATCCAGGACCCCTTGCGCACAGCTGCCAGCACACCCAACGGCACCCCCAGGACAATCCCGAAAATGATGCCCAGCGTTGCCAGTTCCAGCGTGGCGGGGAAGACGCGGACGATATCCTCGGACACCGGGCGCGCGTTTAGCAGCGAGGTGCCGAAATCCAGATGCAGCACATCCCAGATGTAATAGAAGAACTGCACGATCAGTGGCTTGTCCAATCCAAGCTGCTGATAAACAGCGTCATAGGTTGACTGCGAAGCGCGTTCACCAACGATGGCCAGCACCGGATCAATCGGCATAACCCGTCCGATGATGAAGGTCACGAACAGCAGCCCCAACAGCGTCACCGCTATTGACCCCAGTGTTCGAACCGTGGTGCGTGCCACTGGCCAAATACTGGCGGAAAGAGGCGCCCTTGGCGGGCGCCTCTCGTGATTGTCTTCGGTCAGGGCCATTTACTTTGTGACCTGCCAATAGGCGGCAGAGGTCACAGCCTGGCCGGTGGACCAGTTCATCACGTTGTCACGCAATGCAGACTGTTCGATCTGCTGGAACATGATCGCAAAGGGCGAAATCTCGCGGAACTCGGCCTGAATGTCCTGATACATCTGGATCCGCTTGTCGCGATCCCCCTCGGTCACGGCTGCCTCGACTTTCGGTGTCAGCCCGCCGGTATCCCAGGCGTTCCGCCAGGCCAGAAGGCCGGTGGCTTGCGCTTCGTCACTGTTGTCGGGATTATAGGCAAAGGTGCCCGCGTTGGTTTGCGGGTCAGGATAGTCCGGCCCCCAAGCCCCCAGATACATGTCCAATTCGCGCGCGCGATACCGTGCAAGGATCTGTTTCGCCGTGCCGACAGTGATATTCAGCGTAATCCCGGCTTGAGCCAATGTGTTTTGCAGGGATTGTGCGATCTCGATCCTTTCCTGCGCCTCGCGCACGCCAGTTTCGATTTCCAGCCCTTCCACGCCAGCCGCCGCCAGCAACTCCTTGGCCTTCTCGATATTCAGCGAGAAGGGATTTTCCTCGGAAGCGCCCAGATAGGTTGCCGGCAAGAAGTTCTGATGGATCGTATATTGCCCCTTCAGAAAGCTGTTCTTCATTCCTTCATAGTCGATCAGGTATTTGAACGCCTGACGGACTTCGGGCTTGGACAGCTCCGGGTGTTTCTGGTTCAGCGACAGATACATCAGACGGCCCTTCAGCTCGTCTTCGACTTTGATACCACCCGCTTCCATCACACCTGCAATGTCCTCCGGGTTCAGGTTGCGGGCGATGTCGATATCACCGCGTTCCAGCAGAAGGCGCTGAGAAGCACTTTCCAGAACATGGCGCACGATCACCCGCTCCATCGCCGGCGCTCCGCCATAGTAATCGGGGTTCGAGGTCAGCGTCACACTTTCATTCGGCTTCCAGCTATCGAGCATATACGGCCCCGACCCTGCGGAATTGGTTTTCAGCCAGGTGTTGCCCATGTCGCCATCGACTTCGTTGGCCATCACCGTTTCCTTGTCGACAATCCCACCAATAGTGGCTGTCAGACAGTTCAACACAAACGATGTCGCGTATTGCTTGTCGGTCGTGATGATCAATTTGTTGCCTTCGGCCCGGATTGTCTCGGTTGCGTTTTCCGGGGTGAAGCCGAATTGGGTCAGGATGAACGCAGGGGTCTTGTTCAGAATAACAGCCCGTTGCAGTGAAAACGCCGCATCTTCGGCGCGCACCGGGTTGCCGGAATGGAAGGTGACACCTTCGCGCATGGTGAAGGTGATTGTCTTGCCGTCTTCACTGACCTCCCAGCTTTCGGCCAGGTCAGGTTTATAGCCCGCAGCAAGATCGAGCGGATCGAGAGTGACCAGTCGGCCATAGACATTGCGGCTGATGTCCGAGCCTGCGAATTCAAAGCTTTCTGCCGGATCCAGCGTGGTCACATCGTCAATACGGTTGGCGATGACCAGCATATTGGCGGGCGTTTCGGCATAGGCTGCGAAGGACGACACCCCCACAGCAAGTCCTATCGCGGCACTTGTCAGCAATCTGTTGATGGTATTCATGTTTGAACCTCTCCTGTTCAGTTATCGTTTGGGCTGCATGCAGGTTGGGGCTATTCCCCCCATGTTATTTCCAGCACACGCAGCCAGTTTTCATGGCAAAGCTTGGCAATCAACGCCTCGCCATATCCGTGTTGCGCCATGGCCTGCCGAAGCTTCGGCAGACCGGCACAAGTTGTTATATCTTGCGGCACGACCGCCCCATCATAGTCCGACCCCAAACCGACGCGATCCTCGCCCAGTTGTTCGATCAGATGATCAAGGTGACGCAGCATCTGTGTCAGCGGCACATCAGGTAGCATCCGCCCGTCATCGCGCAGAAAGGCCACTGCAAAGTTCAGCCCGACCATGCCATCGCTTTCGCGGATTGCAGCCAGTTGTTTGTCCGTCAGATTGCGACTGTGCGGACAGATCGCATGAGCGTTCGAGTGGGTCGCCACCAACGGCTTGGCCGAATGACGTGCGACATCCCAGAACCCCGCCTCGTTCAGGTGAGACAAGTCTATCATGATGCCAAGCTCATTGCACCGACGGATCAGGCGAAGGCCATGATCGGTCAACCCGTCCCCAATATCTGGGGTGCTGGGGTACCGAAACGGGACACCATATCCGAAAATGGTTGACCGGCTCCATACCGGGCCGATCGAGCGCAACCCTGCCTGATACAAAACTTCAAGCGTGTTCAGTTCCGCGTCAATCGCCTCGGCACCTTCGATGTGAAAAATGGCGGCAATATGCCCAGCTTCGAGCGTCTTGCGAATTTGCGCCGCTGTCCGGCAGACGGTCAGCGCGCCACGATCCTGAAGGTCAAACAGGATCGCTATCTGAGACATTGCAACGGGCAACGCGTCTTCCCAGTCAATGGGGTCAGGCAATGGCAGGTCATATTTCGCCTTCGCCATTTCCTGCATCTTGAAATCCATGTCGACGGACGATGGAATGTAGACGGCGAAGAAGCCACCCCCGAAACCACCCGCCCGCGCGCGCAGCACATCTATCGCGCCATCACGTCCGGTCAGAAAGGTTGGCGCAGCCGCTTTACCGCCAGCCCGATAGAGCTTCAACAAGACGTCATTGTGCCCATCGAATACCAAAGGCATGGTTTGGCTGGTCACGTGTGATCTCCCCAAGGCAACACCGCGCCAGCTTATGTCAGGTTTCCTCATAGACGAGAGAAATATTCATGATATTTTCTCATAGAGTGATTACACTTATGAAGAGAGAGCACAATGCCGACCAAATCCTGGCACAGTTTGCCTGAATATCAGGCCCTCCGCGCCTTGATGGAAAGCGGCACAACGTCGAAAGCGGCGGTCAGGCTGGGCTTGTCGCAATCTGCCATCAGCCGCTCCATTGCCAGTCTGGAAGCCCGCACCGGTCGGATCCTGTTTGAACGTGAGGGCGGGCGCCTGCGCCCCACCAGCGAGGCGGTGCAGATGAATCGACGGCTGGATCCATTGTTCGAAGCGCTGGACCGGATCGACGGCCCGCCTGAAATGGCGCGCGAGACCTTGCGCCTTATTGCGCCGCCTACCTATGCCCACCGTTTCCTGGTGCATCACATTGCCACCTTCTTGAAAACAAACCCGCATTTTTATGTCAGCCTTGAAGTTGCCCCGTCCGAAGACGTCATTCGCGGCATCCTGGATCGACGGTTTGATTTGGGGGTCAGCGGTGTCGAGCTGTCGCGCAACGGTGTCAAACTGACCCCCTATCGGTCTGCAACCGCGGTCTGCGCCATGCCGCATGATCACCCGTTGGCAGACAGGTCGATCATCCATCCCACCGACCTGCATGAACAGGCGTTGGTGGCCCTGACGCATCGCCACGCCCGGCGCGCACAACTTGACAAAGTGCTGCAAGCCCACCGCAGCACGCCGCGCATTGTTGCCGAGGCATCGACCTCGTTCGCGGCGGTGGATTTGGCGAAGGAAGGGCTGGGGTTGACCATCGTGAACCCCTTCCCCATCGTGCAATACCGTGCCGACGATGTCGTCTTTCGCCCCTTTGACTCGCAGATCGAGTATCGCAGCTATTTCGTGTCGTCAGACGACAGGCCCACCTCAGGCGTCACACGTGCCTTCATGCGGCACCTCAGATTGCACACGGCAAAAGACCCATTTTCGCAAAAGGCTTAGATACCAGCATCAAGCAATGCCAGATTGTCAAACCGCAATCAGGGCGAGAACAGAATTGTATGCTGCCGGGCTTGCTTCTAGTATCGGGCTGACATGACACGGTGACAGAGGTCGCGGCCTGACAGGTCCGCCTGTTTGAACCATCCAAATGGCAGGAACCCGTTGCTGGACGAGATTAAATCACTAGCACTTCTGACGCTTGGAACGGCACGCGACCTGGCCCCGATAGTCGGGGTTGTGGCCGTGTTTCAGTTTCTGATCCTCAGACAACCCATGGATGATGTCGGTGAAAAGCTGATCGGACTTCTGTTTGTCATGGCAGGGCTGGCAATCTTCATCCGGGGGTTAGAGCTTGCCTTGTTTCCCATCGGGGAATCCCTAGCCGACGCCTTCGCCAACAAGGGCAGTCTGTTCTGGCTTTTGACCTTCGCCTTCGCGTTGGGATTTGGCACGACCGTGGCAGAACCTGCCTTGATAGCCGTCAGTCGCGAAGCCGCGCGGGTCATGTCCGACATTGGTGCCGTTGGCGCCAGCAAGGCCGAACAGGTCAGCTATGCCAATGCGTTGCGATATACCGTCGCGGCGGCGGTGGGGTCGTCCCTTGTCATCGGTGTCATGCGGATATTGCTGGGCTGGCCAATTCATTACCTGATCATCGGGGGCTATGTTCTTGTCGTGATCATGACCGCCTTCGCCCCGGCCGAGATCATCGGCATCGCCTATGACAGCGGCGGGGTGACAACCTCGACCGTGACTGTGCCACTGACCACCGCGCTGGGTGTGGGGCTGGCCAGCGTCATCAAGGGCCGCAACCCGATGATTGACGGGTTCGGGCTGGTCGCGTTCGCCAGCCTGCTGCCAATCGTCTTTGTGCTTGGCTTTGGGATCGTGGGGGCGATGCAATGATTGAAGAACTGCTGGCCACCTTCATCGCGACCATCAAGGATGTGCTGCCCATCCTGGCCGTGTTGATCTTTTTTCAGGCGGTCGTTCTGCGAAAACCGGTGCCACATCTGCGCAGCGTGTTGGTGGGCGGGGTCTATGTGGTTCTGGGACTGGGCCTGTTCCTGTTCGGCCTGAAAGAAGCCCTGTTCCCGCTGGGCGAAGCGATGGCCCGTCAACTGACCGACCCTGCCTTTCTGGGCGATCCCACAGACTGGACCGCGCATGGCTGGACCTATTTGTTCGCCTTCGCCATCGGCTTTTCCACGACCATAGCCGAGCCGTCTTTAATCGCGGTGGCCATCAAAGCACGCGAAGTATCGGGGGGAACGGTCAAGGAATGGGGGCTTCGCATTGCAGTTGCTGTCGGCGTCGCGCTCAGCCTGGTGTTCGGCACCTACCGGATCGTTACGGGAACGCCGCTCTATATGTATATGATCGTGGGGTATGCGGTTGTTATCGTTCAGACTATCTTTGCCCCAAAGAATATCGTGCCACTGGCCTATGACAGCGGCGGGGTCACAACCTCGACGGTAACTGTGCCGTTGGTGGCAGCCCTTGGGCTTGGGCTGGCCTCGACCGTTCCGGGCCGCAGCCCGGCGCTGGACGGGTTCGGTTTGATTGCCTTGGCCAGCCTGTTTCCCATGATCACGGTCATGGGCTATGCGCAATTGGTGCAGTGGAAAGACGCAAGGCGGGACCGACCGCGCGCGCCAAAATCTAGAACGGAGGACATCGAATGAAGTTCAAACTGATTATCTCGCTGGCGCAGGATGCCTATACGGACGTCATTGTTGACGCGGCCCGCAGCGCAGGAGCCACCGGGGCCACGGTGATCACCAGCGTCCGCGGCGAAGGGCTGGAAAAGAAGAAAACTTTTCTGGGCCTGACGGTCGCGGGACAGCGGGATATGGCGCTATTCCTGGTGGAAGAACACCTTGCCGCCAACATTCTTGAAACCATCTGCACAGCGGGCGAGTTTTTGCAGGAACCGGGGCGCGGCGTCGTCTTCCAGATCGACATCGAAGACGCAATCGGCCTTGAAACACAGGTCAAAGCCCTGAAAACATCGTTGGAAAAGGACGAGTTATGAATCAGCCGGAAGAAACCCGTGTTCGCGACGCCGTGCGGCAGGACCCCCATATCATCAATGGTTTGGCATCGGTTGCCGAAGCGTTGCAAATTTTCGAAACCTCCGGGCAAGACACGATGGTGATTGAAAAACGATCGCCTGATGACGAGTTTGGCGTTCTGACGATCAGCATGATCGCACGACAGGTCTTTGCCAGGAACCGCGCACCCGCCCGGGTCAGTGTATACGAGGTGATGGAAAAGCCAGCGATCAACATTTCGGGAAATATGCAAGCGCGCTATGCGATCCGCTTGCTGACCCGGCTGAACCTTGATGTCGCACTGGTGGTGGAGGATGATGTTTTGATCGGAACGGTGGGCTTGCGTGAGCTAACCTTGGCCGAGGCGTCTTCCGTCACGTCAGATCACGCCGACTAACCCAACCACGCGCTTGACGCTGCAACGGGTTCCGGGGCAACTTCCATGTCGGGCATCGCCCATCAACCCGCCAACCATGAACAACGCGCTTCAGCTTCAGGCGCACCACCTGTCCGTCATCAATTTCTGCTCTCAGCGACCCCACTCGGAGCTGTTGAGCGACAGCAACAAGAGCAGGCCGTTAGATGTCCGAAACCTATGACGATTCCTGGCTGCGCGAAAACCTGTCGGAGCTGCCTTACGCCGCGTGCATGACGGACCCTAATTTGCCCGACAACCCGCTGGTCTTCGTGAATGATCTGTTTTGTGATCTGACTGGATACCCGCAGGACCAGTTGATCGGCAAAAACTGCCGCCTGTTGCAAACCCCCGCAACCGATCAGACTGAAGTCGCGCGCATCCACGACGCACTTGAAAAAGGCCGTGAGATTGCGGCTGATGTTCTGAACACCCGTGCAGACGGCACAACCTTCTGGAACCGGCTTTCGATTAAACCCATCCACGACGATGCCGGCACCCTACAGCGGTTCACCGGCGTCCTGATGCAGATCGACGACAGCCCCATTGAATCGCTGCTGGAAGCGCGGCGCCAATCCGAAACCGCCATCAACGAACTGCACCACCGGTTGAAGAACCACCTGTCGCTTATCCACTCGTCCGCGCGGCTTCAGATCCGGGAGAGCGGCGAGAATGAAGGGCTGCTGGCCGTGATGAACCGCATCCAGTCCCTGCAAACATTATATGCCACGATGGAACAGGGGACCGAGGCTCCGACCGACATCAAACGGGTTGACCTGTTTGCCCATCTCGCCACAATCTGCAAGGCCGTTACCGATCTTGAGGATCGCATCGACTTCGAAAGTGATATTCCTGCCGACCCGATTGAGGTGGGTATCGACACGGCCACGCAGTTGGGCATGATGGTGGCAGAGCTTGTCACCAACGCCATGCAACATGCTTTTGGCGAGAACAGGGGAACCATCACATTGCAGGGTGGGGTTACGGCAGATGGCGTCACTATTACCGTCACCGATGATGGTCGCGGAATAACCGATGGGCAAACCGATGCGCTTGGTTCAGGTCTGGGCGGTAAAATATTGCGCCAAATGGCTAAAACTCTGTCAGCAGACCTGAAAACCGAGCAGCGCAATCCCGGAACGGCCGTCCGGTTGAGCCTTTCGTTGGACCGAAAATAACGCGGTCCTGGTTTGCGAAAGAAGCCGGACTTGGGGCAGTTTCATGCGACCCGTTCTAGCCAAGCAACTGCCCGATAGTGGCCACCATGGCCACTGTAGTTGCCAGACCGGTCAACCCCAACAGGGCAAACACACCATCCTTGCTGATCAGCGATATGGACAGCAACGCGACGACGGCCGCCAACAGCGACGACGTCATGGGCACCAGTTCAAGAAACGGCATCGCGGCACCGCACAGTAGGCAGATTGTGTAAAGCAGATAGGAAAAAGGCGGGGTCGCCAGCACCGCCAGCCGACGCGTGGTGACGTCCTGCACCCATTTTAATGGCCCCTCAAGGCGGGACAATGCTGTGTCAAGTTTGCGGCGCGGCAAATGGCGACGCAGGATGAAGGCGGGCAACCAAAGCCTTTCGCGCCCCATTAACAATTGTGCCGATACCATCGCAATCAGCATTCCACTGATCGACGACAGCCCTGGCACGCCACTGAGCGGCGTGACAATGACAAGGCTGACAAAAAGCAGGATCGGCGTGAACGATGCCACGCCCAAGTGATCAATCATCGCTTCGATCGACGTTTCCTTCTGATCTCGTATCTCATGGATGGTCTCCACGATATCGGCGATCTGGTTGTCCGGGTCTTTATCCTGGTTGCCGGTCATTGCGGCACCCCATCGCATTCTGTCCGTGCCAGACGCGTGGCGAACCCAGCACCGATAGCCGCCATCACCGCGCACAGCAAAAGCGCGTGCGCTGCACCAGCAAAATGGGCTACGCCCCCCAGCCCCAGACCTGCCAGAAGGACGATGCCAATCACGGTATTGCTCAGGGCGGTGTATCGCAGACGCGTATCGTTCTGTGTCATATCGGTCAGGAAAATGCTTCGGCCCGACCGCACACCTTGATAAGCGACCTGCGCCACGAACATCAGACTCGTCGCATACCACATGTTCAACGCCCCGCTGCCCCACAGGACCACACCCGCCGTCAATGCGTAAACACCCGATGCGATCAGGCCTGCCAAAATCAACGACAAACGGCTGGATTTATCAGACAGGCGACCCCAGAGAAACGCAGATGCTGACGCCGCCAAGGCTGACGCCACCACCATTGGACCCAGTCGTGTCAGGCTGCTTTCAGACGCACCCACCGTCACCATGACAATGAACGGCGGCGCGAAGGCCGTCGCGGTCAGAAAACTGCGGGCAAGAATAAAGAACTGAAAGGAACGATCTGTGAAAAGCGGCTGAAAGAACTCCGACCAGGCTTGCGCGTTTTCCTTGGCGTCTGTTGTCGCATCTTCTTGAAGCTGCATGAACATCAAAGCTGCGGCGATGAATAGAAGCCCGGCCAGAAACACAAAGCCCGCGACAGCTTCGACCGAAACGCCGCCAAACACCCCAAACGACATCGACGCCCCATAGGCAAACCCGAAAGTCGCCGCGATACTTCCCGCAGCACCAATCACAGCACCACGCTTCCCTTGCGGAACGGACCGTGCCAACGCATCCTTATATGTTGTCGACGCAACCGAGCGACTGATGGCGAGCACCGCCACAGCCGCCAAAATCAACCATCCTGCCCATGCGCCCTCCAACTTGAGGGCGACCATCGCGATCCCGACCGCCATTACGCCCTGCACGGCCGCCCCGATGGCCCAAAATCGTTTTCGGATGGACTGCGTCTGCACCCATCGGGCCACCCATAACTGCGGCAGCAATGCCCCGGCTTCGCGCACCGGAACAAGTGCGCCGATCAGAAACACCGGCGCGCCGATAGCACCCATAAGCCAGCTTAGCACCAGCTTGGGATCAATCAGGGAATCTGCGGTCTTGGACGCACTGAGGGACAGGACATGAACCAACCCGTTTCCGTTGTGGCATTGATCAGTTCGGTCCCCTGCTCCCGCGGTACCTATAGACTGGCCCCTCATCTTCCGAAGGGAATTGGCAATCATCAAATGTGTCTCGGACATGCGCGCCCCGCCTGGCGTGGGAGTTACCATCGGGCCATGCGGGGCGCGTTTCTCCATCCGGTCAACCTAGCTGGCCGCGCGGCGGAACAGCGTGATCACAAACAGGATCAGGAAAACGAAGAAAAGGATTTTGGCAATACCCGCAGCCGTACCGGCAATGCCGCCAAAACCAAGGAACGCGGCAATCAGCGCGACGACGAGAAACGTGATGGACCAACCAAGCATGGTATGTCTCCTTTGTTGCTTTCACTTGAAAGAAGAACGTGTGGAAGCTTGTTTGGTTCCCGATTAATCCTTTCGGAGCCCGAGTTTGGGTAAGACGCCCTTACTGCGTTGCCCCAAATTCCGGTGTCGAAACGATTTTGATATCGGCATTGATCAACGCATCTCGCCCGCGCGCGGTCAGGTCAGTTGTAAAGTTGAACTGGTCCCGCAATTCGAACGGATAGGCTTTCAGCCGCACGCGCGTGGCATAAACCTCGTTGTGCATGATCACCTTCACGGGCCGCGCCCAATCAAGATAGGGGCTGGTGTGCGCCACATCCGTCAGAATGTCGATAATTCCAGCCGTGGGCTTGTCGGGTGCGACCATAAATTCAGCGATACACATCAGGGTTTTCGCCCCGTCATTGGCGTTAGAGATATTTTCAGACCAAATGCGGGAATGCGGAATGGTGACAACGTCGTCGTCGGCGGTGCGAATTTTGACGGACCGCGTGTGGATATCAATCACTTCGCCGTAATCATCACCGATGCGAATCCAGTCACCCGAGCGATAAGGACGTTCGAAAATAGCAACGATGCCCGCCACCGCGCTGGTGGCCCAATCCTTGATGGCAAACCCCAGCGCCACACCGACGGTGCCCAACACCAGCACGAAATTCTTCAGCGTGACATTGAAAACCATCGGAATGATCAAGACCACCGCGACGACGAACAAAGTAAGCCGCGCCAGCGGGATCAGGTTCAGGGCCGGCAGACGGAACCGTGCGGGCAAATGCTCGGCCACACGCGGCACGACAAAGCGCAACAGCTGGTAAAGCAGCGAAGTTAGCACAATGACCAGCCCGGTCTGCACGAAGGTCCAACTGGACACTTCGTTGAACAATTTGGTCAGATCATAATTCTCGGAATTCATCGCGACATCCTATATCTGATCAAGTGGCAGGCCGGCTTCGGACACGATACGGCGCACATGCGGATAAGCGGCTTGCCGAATTGACAGCTTCCCCGCGTCATCATCAACCAGACCAAGCCGTCCCAACGCTGCTGCAAGCCCGACGGGCAATGTCATCGGAAGCACGGTGGCCAAGTCTTTTGCGACGAGTGGGCCATGGATCAGCAACGCATGTAACATGAAATGGCCGATGCGCTCGATCCGCGCGGGCAGTTGCGGCAAGGCTGGATCCTGCAACCAGGTGGTCGTGTTACCTGGATTGCGGTCATCTTCGCCACCTTCCCCGCCTGCTTCCGCTTCCCTGTTCACCGCCGCATCCAACAGTCTGATCGCAGCCCAAGGGCAGCCATAGGCCCGCGCGGCAAGGGTTTTAAGATACGGATCCTTGATTTCGCCGTCGCCCCCTTCGGGCAAAATCTCATCGCCAGATTCGGTGGATTTGAACACCTCGTCGCCCATGTAGGCGCGGATAAGTTCCGCCAGGGCTTTGTCTTTGAACGGCGCAAAACAACGCGCATCTGAAACGACAGCCTCGATGGCGGAGGTCTGCGCGAGATAGGTCCAGGTCCAGCTCGACACCCCCAACAGCACGTTGCGCGACGCGCCATCAAGCTCGGCCAAATAGGACCGCATCGCCGCGCGCCCTTCCAGCGTCCGCCGGACCAGAGATGAAATGTCGGGGACGATCAAAGCACCTTTCCCTGCTGGCACCGCAGCCGCATCGACCAGATCCAGCCCGCGATCAGCCGCCCAATCGGCAAGAAAACCTTGTGGCACGCTGGGCATCGTCACAAAGGCGCAAACGGAATGTGGCCCGTCAGTGCGCCGTGTCCAATCCAAATAGACGCTGTCCAAACGGTCGAACTGATGCACGCGCAATGCGGCCCATAACTCATCGGGGACCACTGATCCTGACACCCGCTCCAGATCATCTGGGAGCAATTCGGCTTTCCGCTCATCCAGCACCCGCAACTTTTCCCACATCCGCCGATAACCATCCTTCAACGAACTGGTCGCTGGCGCGCGCGGCCAATCATACCCGCGAACGGGCACAAGGTCTGTGGGAAACGAGGATGATGTCATTCGGCTACCTGTGAGACTGGCAAAGGGACACTGCTGATCAGTGTGCGATATGAACCGGGAAATGCAAAGGTGTTCCTAAACCTGTCTGGCGTCATTACGGATTGTAGAGCGGCACGGTCGAGATCGACATTTTCGCCGATCCGCTTTCCACCTCGCGGGCGTGAGCGATGTAGATCAACACCTGATTGGCCTCGTCGAAGATGCGTTTCACCCGCAGGCTTTTCAGGATGATCGACATGCGCTGGCTGAACACGTCCTCGCCTTCGTCACTGCGATCAATGTCGCCGATCACGATTGGGCCGGTCTGACGGCAAGATATTGCACTGTTTGACGGGTCCTCGAACCAATTTCCGTTGGACAGTCGATCGACCAACCCACGTTCAAAATAGGCGACATGACAAGTTACACCCTCAACTTCAGGGTCTCTGATCGCTTCAATAATGATATCGTTGCCCAGCCAGTCGACATCGACGTTGCCCACCTGTTCGGCGCGCGCGGGAGCGAGGCTTGCGAGGCTTGTCAGGAATAGGCAGGATAGAACGTATTTGAATGATTTCATAATCTTGGCCACTTTCCTTGATGTATATCATTCGACGCAGTTCGGAGGAGTCCACCTCAACAGCGACCCGGACCTTACGTCGTTGCCCTCACAAACAACAAAAAAAGACATCGCCCTTTGGAACCATTCGGGTCATCCTGCGTTTTCAATCGAAGGTAACTTTGGGACACGCCATGGGGAAGAACATTTTTCGAGTTATGGCCTTTGCCCTGTTGCTGGCCACATCATTGCCCGTCGGGACAGCGCTGGCCCAATCCAGCAACGACGGGATAGATGTCGGGGTCGAAACCGAAATCGTTGATACGGATCAGACCATCTCTGTCACCGAAAGCGTGCGGGATGACCAGATTGCCACCCGCATTCAGGCCATCCTGAAGGCAACCGGGTGGTATGAAGGGGTTCAGGTCGACGTGCAGGATGGGATTGTCTTTCTGGATGGTACAGCGGCATCGTCCAAGCGGCAGGACTGGGCGCGCGATCTTGCGGCGAAAACCGATGGCGTGGTTGCGGTCGTCAATCGGCTGACCGTAGCGCAAGATGCCGACTTCTCGATTGATCCGGCAATTTCAGAGCTGCGCAGCCTTTGGGATAAAACGGTCGCAGCCGCCCCACTGATCCTGTTGGCGCTTCTGATCCTGCCCTTGGCGCTGTTCCTATCAGCAGGTGTTGCGCGACTGGCCCGGTGGGCATTGAAAGAACGGCTGGGGTCCCCTTTCCTGCGCGACGTGACCGCGCGGTTCATCGCTTTGCCGGTGTTTCTTGTGGGGCTGTATATCGTGCTACAGATCGCCGGGCTGACGCAGCTTGCGATTTCGGTCCTTGGCGGTGCCGGCGTGATCGGGATCGTCATCGGTTTTGCATTTCGCGACATTGCCGAAAATTTTCTGGCCAGCCTTCTGCTCAGCCTGCGCCAACCTTTCCGGCGCGGCGACTTTGTCGATGTGGCCGGGCACCAAGGCGTCGTGCATAGTATGAACACCCGTAGCACGGTTCTGGTTTCACCCGAAGGAAACCACATTCAGATCCCCAACGCCGCCGTTTTCAAGGCGACAATCGAAAACTTCTCGGCCAGCCCCAGCCGCCGCGGATCGTTCGAGGTGGGCATTGGCTATGACGCTTCGATCAGCGATGTACAGAAGATCATTCTGCGAGTACTGTCAGAACATGACGCGATTTCGACCGACCCGGAGCCGATGGTTCTGGCAGATACGCTGGGCGCGTCCACGGTAATCATAAAGATCTACTATTGGTTTGACGGGGAAGCCATTTCACCTCTGAAACTGAAATCGGTCCTTATCCGGCGCGTGATGAAGGCCCTGATCGACGCTGGCATCAGTATGCCCGATGAAGCCCGAGAGATCATCTTCCCGGAGGGCATTCCGCTGGCATCTGCGTCAACCCCCGACACCGACAAGCCGAACATCGCCTCGAAACCAGAGCCCAAACGCGAACCTGAACGCACGGTGATGGACGAAGATCTGTCGAACGAGGTGGACAACCTGGAACCGCAGATGCAGGTGCAGGTCGAAGGCGACAAAGACAGCAACCTATTGGACAGCTGACACATGACCGAAGAAGAAATCCAAGAAGAACAGGCCATCGAGGATGCCAGCAAGCTGACGGCCAAAACTGTTTACGAGGTGATCCGGCGCGACGGAGAAGAAGAACTGGACCGCAGCAATGGATCGCTGTTCTGGTCTGGCGTGTCCGCCGGGATCGTCATCAGTTTTTCTGTTTTGGGCGAGGCGGTTTTGCGGACCTATCTGCCCGACACAACTTACAGCTATCTGATCGAGAACCTTGGCTACTCTCTGGGATTCGTGATGGTGATCATCGGGCGGATGCAATTGTTCACGGAAAACACCATTACGACGGTTCTGCCCTTTCTGCACAGCCCCAGTTGGTCCGTGTTCAACCGCATCATTGTTTTGTGGTCGATCGTTCTGTTTGCCAACACCGTTGGTGCCTTTGCAATCGCAACGTTCTACGCTTACAGTGGCGCCATCTCAGCCGAGATCCTGCCTGCAATCGAACAGCTTTCACGCCACGCCACCGGTATGCCGGCCGCCGAAAGTTTTGCCCGGGCAATTCCGGCAGGGATTCTAGTGGCCGCTATCGTCTGGATGTTGCCCGAGGCTGGCGCATCCTCGGTGTCGATCATCGTTCTGTTCACATGGTTGATCGCGGCCGGGGATTTCACCCACATCGTCGCCGGCTCGGTGGAAATGGCGTATCTGATCGTTACCGGCGGGCTCGAACTGCGACAGGCCGTGTTTGGCTTCTTCTTGCCGGTCTTGGCGGGCAATGTGGTGGGGGGCACCGCTATCTTTGCGATGCTGGCATGGGGTCAGGTTCATCGTGAAATCGACTAACTTGGACTGACTTGGACTGACAAAATCATCGACGCGATGATGCCACCACAGGGTGGCAGTCAAAAACCATCGCATCGACATGGAAAGGCGGACAGATGAACAACATGACCATGAGCCTGGGCGGAGCAATCGTCTTAGCCCTTGATATATATGCCATATACAGTATCCTGTGCTCTCGTTCATCGTCGCTTTCCAAGGTGCTTTGGACGGTCATTATCCTGTTGCTGCCGATCCTTGGCTTCCTCGTCTGGTTGCTGTTTGGCCCTCGCAGCTTGGATTAACGCACCTGGCTGATTGGTTTTTCGCAAAAAGGTGTTTCACCATTTTAGGATGCAGGCAAAGCGATGGTGCTGAACAAGGATTACGACCCCACCCACGATTTCGTCATCGGCAATGAAACCGCCGCCCGCAGACTGGTCTGGTTTGTCGACTTTACCGACAAACCCACACGGCGCCTTCGGGACATCATTCTGCGGCTGGCCGACCGATTGTCCCCTGATCAGGTCACGGTTGCCGTCCGCTTCACCTACCCTGAAGGGGACAAGCGGGCCGACATTGCAGCGCGGGCTGCCATCGCTGCCGGGCAACAGGACCGATTCTTCGACATGGTCACTGCGTTGTTTGAAGCGCCTCCGAAATATACACGCGCGTCCGTCGGAAAACTGGCCGACAAACTGGGGTTGGACCTGGCCCGGTTCGAGGCTGACCTTGATGCACCAGACGTCGCCGAACGCATCCAACATGACCGCAACTCGTTGTCGAAAGAGGTTCCACCCTCGGCGCCCTATCTGTTTATCGACGGAACCCTGTATCAAGGTGTTTGGGACGAAGTAGCCCTGCTGGAAGCGATCGAGCGTCCGCTGGGTGTCCGGCTTGAGGTTGCTGCATTTCGTTTTATTGATTGGGCCGCGTCCGCCGGGATGACGTTGATCGTCGCGACGGTCGCAGCGTTGCTTTTCGTCAACGTCGGATTCTTTGACTTTTTCGATGCGCTCAGAAACACCACGATCGGCCTGTTTGCGGGAAGTTGGCGGTTGGAACTCAGCTTGTTGAGTTGGATCAATGACGCGCTGATGGCGTTGTTTTTCCTGTTGGTCGGGATCGAAATCAAGCACGAGTTTGTTGAAGGCGAGCTGTCAAACCGTTCGGCGGCTGCAATGCCCATCATTGCCGCATTGGGCGGCATGGTGGTGCCTGCCGGGATATATGCCGCGTTGAATTGGGGCACCCCAGAGGTACGTGGCTGGGGGGTCCCGATGGCAACTGACATCGCATTTACTCTTGGTATATTGGCCCTGCTGGGCAACCGGGTGCCAACATCGCTGAAAATATTTGTGTCGGCACTGGCCATCGTAGATGACCTTGGCGCAATCCTGGTGATCGCTGCCTTCTATGGACACGGCTTCCAACTTGCAGCATTCATCGCGGCATGTGTTATCTTCGCTGCAATGATGGCGATGAACATCGGCAAGATCTATTGGCGTGCACCTTATCTGATCCTTGGCGTTGTTCTGTGGTATTTCATCCATGAAAGCGGTCTGCATGCAACACTGGCCGGTGTGCTGACGGCCGTTGCCTTGCCCAGTCGCGCAAAAGCCAACCGGGCCGCGGTGGCAGCCCAGACCGCAAAGCTGTTCGAACGTGACAAACAGATCGGATCGGAAAACATCGTCGCCGCCCCGACTTTCATGCAATTGCAGACGATTATGGACCGGCTTGGTGCGCCAGGCGTTCATGTGCGCCATGCACTGGAGAACTGGATCAATTTCCTTGTCCTGCCGCTGTTTGCGTTCTTCAACACCGGGCTTTTGATCACTGCCAGCAGCGTGAATTTCACGGCTCCCGAAAGTCTTGGTGCGATCCTCGGACTGGTTGTGGGCAAACCGTTGGGTATCTTCCTGTTCGTCTATGTCGCCGCAAAACTCGGCATCGGTCGCCTGTCGTCGGAAATCAACATGGCACAAGTTCTGGGCGCCGGTTGTCTGGCCGGGGTTGGTTTTACCATGTCGATTTTCATCGCAAATTCGGCCTTCGCGGGATCCCAACTGGAATCGGTCAAACTTGCGGTCCTGCTGGCCTCGTTGATTGCAGCGGTGCTGGGCAGCGTCATCCTGATCTATGCCCACCGCGCGGTACAGAAATCCTCAGGAAACGAGCCGGCCGGGGCCGAAGCGCCCTGACCCGGTGGCCGCCCGCGAACCGCTATGTCAGCGTTTCGGTCGAGGAAAAGAACATCGCCTGTGAAATGGCGGACAACACTTGCTCGGCGCGGAACGGTTTGGTGATCAGGAACGCAGGTTCGGGCCGCTCTCCGGTCAGCAGCCGTTCCGGAAACGCGGTGATGAAGATCACTGGAACATCTCCGTGTGCAGCAAGCAAGTCGTTCACAGCATCAATGCCCGAACTTTCGTCGGCCAGCTGAATATCCGCAAGGATCAGATCAGGGCGCCCGTCTGTGCCGATCTCGACCGCTTCATCGCGTGTTTGCGCCACACCAAAGACACCGTGACCAGCGTCGGATACGATCCCTTCAAGGTCCATCGAGATGATAGGTTCGTCCTCGATAATCATCACGGCACCACGTGCGGCCTTGGCCAGCTCGGTCTGGCCGATGCGGATCAAAGCCTCGGCTTCAGCGGGTTCAACGCCAATGATCCTGGCGACATCTTCCGCCGAGAAATCTTCCAACGCGTTCAGCAACACGGCCTCGCGGGAATTTTCGGTCAGCTTTGCCAGACGTTTCTGGGCTTGCGCAGCTGCCCCGCGATCCGCATCAGAAACGGGCGCACCCGAGCTTTGCCAGATGGCGTGAAACAGCCGATACAGCGCCACCCGCGTGTCCTTTTGATCCGGGATGGTATCCGGGTCTGCAATCATCGCCTCCAGGACGGCAGCCGCGTAAGCGTCGCCTGTCGGTTGGCTGCCGGTCAATGCACGGGCATAGCGGCGCAGATAAGGAATATGTGTCGCGATGTGATCCATTTGTTCACCTTTGCCTGTCTTTTCGAACTTTATTTCCCCGGATCGGGAACCCGTTGGTGTTTTGATCGTTGTGCCTATGTTAAGCCGGTATAAACCGAGATAACAGAGTGAAAACAATGTCCGCTGACAACGCCAACAAAAAACGATCACAGGATCTGATCGACGAGAACCTCAAGAAGGCGTTCAGCGAAACGCTGGACGAAGGCGTGCCGGATCGGTTCAGGGATTTGCTGGCGAAGTTAAAGGAAACAGCCCCCGATAGATCCTCGGAGGAGTCAGAGAAATGACATCCCCTGATCCCCGTGATGCTGTGCTGGAGCATATTCCCGCATTGCGCGCTTTTGCCCGCAGCCTGACCAAAGATGCCGTCCGCGCGGACGACCTTGTTCAGGAATGCCTGGTCAAAGCTATCGGCAATTTCGACAAGTTCAGAACCGGCACCAACCTGCGGGCCTGGATGTTTACCATCCTGCGCAACACGTTCTATTCGGAACGCCGAAAAGCAGTGCGCGAAGCTGAAGACCCGGAAGGCGAAATTGTCGGCGCCCTGTCAGTGAAGCCCGATCACGACGGCCACATGCAGATGACCGAGTTCAAGGTAGCGTTTCAACAACTGAAAGCCGAGCATCGTGAAGCGCTGACACTGATCGGCGCGTTGGGCCTGTCGTATGAAGAAGCGGCCGATGCCTGCGAAGTCGCCATCGGGACAATGAAGTCGCGCACCAATCGCGCCCGAAAAGAGCTGGCCCGGCTTATGGATCTGGATGACGACAAACCAACGGAGCTGACTGACAGCCAAACCCTTTCAATCGTCAATCAATCAGGACACATGTGACCCGCGACCGCAGCATCTTGCTAAGCTCACTTCAAAGCCGCTTCGTTGCGGTTTATCTGATCGTCATGGCACCGATTGCGGTGCTGGCCAGCTACTATCAATATACCATCCAGTCAGACCGCCACCAAGCGCGCGAGATTGCCGCGCTCGATGCTGTGGAAAGCGCCTTTGCGCCCGTGACGTCGACCCTGATTCAGGCCGATCTTCTTCTTGACCTTCTCAGCGAATTGACCAGTCGCGGTCTGCCCGGTGGTGGCGAGTGCGACAGGGTGATCGACGCCATCCTACAGGCAAATTTTCCGATCGAGGCTGTGGGGATTTATAACATGGACGGGCAACCGCTGTGTGCACAAGCCATGCAGCGGTCTGGTGTAGCGACGGATGTTGCGTCACCTCCGGTTGCACAATCCCCACGGGTCACGATGACCGACCGCGATATTCTTGCCACAAATATGGTTGCGGACCACATCGTTGCCATCAGGGCCAAGATTCCGAAAGTGGACCTGCCCGATGTGGCGACGGGGTACATGTTCGTCAGCAGAACCCCGGATACTGCAATGGGGTCTGACCGGGCCGTGTATCAGGACCTTGGCAACCTTCTTGCCCCCAATGCCCGCGACATCTTGAGCGGCAGATCAGACCGCGATGTGGCCGTTCTTCCGGTCTCTGCCTTCGATCTGCGTTTGATTGCCACGCTGGCCCCAGGTGTTGCTGCGCCGCCGTTCTGGCTAACCGTCGTCTATGCAGGCTTTGTCCCACTGTTGTTTCTTACTCTCAGCCTGTTGTTGGCCGATCTGCTGATCCGCAAAATGGCATTGAACGACATCACGCGTCTGACCCGCGATATGCGTGCCTTCCGGCAGGATCGCAATCTTCCAAAGGTTGGGCTTAGCCGCTGGGCCACGGACGAAACGGCAGCCATGCAGGCCGAGTTTTCTGTATTATCAGATCAACTGCTGCACGAAGAGGCGGAAGCGCAGAACCGGCTACACAATGCCAACACCCTTCAGCGCGAGATTTTTCATCGCGTTGGAAACAACCTTCAAATCATCCAGTCGATCTTGCGCCTTTACGAAAGTGACGCCAACACACCAGAAGAACGACAACTGGTTCACCGTTTGGCGGCCCGTATCCGCGTGATAAATCTTGTGCACAACGCCATGCACCGTTCGGTCGACGCACCTGTATTGCCGGTTGGTCAGGTTATCAGCAAACTGATCCAGGGCATGCGACACGAAGGCATTGTCTCTGCCAACATCGAATTCGAAGAAACTTACCAAAACGTCGAGCTTCGCCTCAACCGTGCCTATGCGCTGTGCTATCTGCTCGTCGAGAAGCTGACGCGCCTGTCGCGTTCCGGTGCCCGGCACATTCAGATCAGCCTTCTTGAAGACGGCGACCAGGCCAATCTGTCGATTTCAGCGGATGTTGGGCATTTGGCGCAACCCGATCCCGTCAGCGCAAGGCTGCGCCAAGTCTATACCCACGATCTTCATGCAATCGCGCAGTGGCATGAAGACACCAACAGCGTGACCTACAAGGCGGTTATGCCGCGGCAGGTGAAATAGGCTGCTCTGTCATCTGGTGCAAGATTCATGCAAGATATCGGAACCAATCCATCCGTGCCGCGTTGACCTGTCAGAAACCGCAACACGCAAGGAGGCACCTCATGAATTGGGACGAAATCCAAGGTAAGTGGAAGCAGATCAAAGGCCAGTTGAAAGAACAGTGGGGCGAATTGACCGACGACGAAATCGACCAGATCGACGGCAATCGCGAACAGCTTGAGGGCAAGCTGCAAGAAAAATACGGCAAGACCAAAGAAGAAGCTCGCGACGAGGTCAACAAGTGGTTGGCGGACTGACCCCTTCCGCGATATCACCGCATATCAATGCTTAAGCTAAGGGCGCGGTTCAGGCCGCGCCCTTTTCAATTGTTGCACGACCAGTAAGGACATTTCGATGATCGACTATGAAACATTTGTTGTTCGCAGCCTGGTCGCGATGGGGCTGGGTCTGGTCGTGGGTCTGGATCGCGAGTTCAAACACAAACCGTTGGGTATGCGCGCCTATGTGCTGGTCAGTCTTGGTGCGGCAGCGGTCTGCATGGTATCGCTGAACATCGCCTCGGAAGCAGACGCGAAGGGCGACGCCTTCGACCTGTCACGCGTGGTCAGCGGGATCGTCGGGGCATCGGTTTTCTGGGCGCTGGCGCGATCATGTCCAACAGGAGCAACGGAAAATTGCGTGGTGTGGGAAGCGGGTCGCTGATCTGGGTGGTCGGCATCATCGGTCTTGCCGTCGGATTTGGATTTGTGATCGAAGCCGCGACTGTCACCCTGCTGTCCTTTCTGATCCTGACGATGGTTGGATTGCTGCGCAGCCGGTTTGACCTGCAAAACACAGAGGACAGCTGACTGCGGAACAATTTGGCCCGTCGTGCGTTGAATATATACAAACGCCAACGACAAGCCGCATCGACCAGCGCCGTTGGCGACAACGCAAAGGACTGAGACATGGCCAAGATTAAACCGTCATACAAACCTCTCGACCTGAAAGGGTCCGAGCAACATCATGATCTGAAGGATCAGCCTGGTGAAAAAGGCGACAAGGATCATCAGAACAAGTCCGCAACATCATCTGAAGACCCTGAAACCGCTGACGACGACAAGCACCCCGAGACAACGAGCAGCGGCGCACTGCACCAGAGTATTGAAGAAGATAAAGACTGAAATTCCCTCGTTGATCACCATAACCACCACACAAAGGCCCGTGTCATCTTCGCGGGCCTTTTTTTGAAGTATGTGTAGACAACTTGCGCTCAGCTGTCAGGGTCGTCGCCGCGCAGATAGTTGCCCCCGGCGCCCTCACCGCCAAGAAACAAGCCAACCGAGCGGGTCGACGACGTCTGATCGAGGATCACCTTCACCGTGATCAGGATCGGCACCGCGATGACCATCCCGACCACCGACCAGATCCACGCGAAAAACGCCACTGCCACAAACACGACGGTCGGGTTGAGTTTAAGTCGATTTGAAATCACATGGGGCGTAACAAATTGTCCTTCGATCGACGTCAACGCCATATAGGTTGCAAAGATCAGGATGGCCGTCCACGCGTCATCGTAGACATTGAAACCCACGATTGATGCAAGAAGCGCACCAAACACCGCGCCGATATAGGGTATGAAGTTCAGTGAGAACGCGATGACTGCGAACATGATGGGGTTTGGCAGCCCCCAGGCCGCCATCGCGGCACCGATGACAATGCCAAGGCAAAGATTGATCAGGGTGATGCCGCCCAGATACTGGCCCAGCTTTTGCTCGACCTGTTGAACCATCGCGACCGCCGCACGTTTATCTGAGAACCGGGGCAGGCTTTCCACCAGTTTACGCACGAAGGATGACCCCGATGAAATCAGGAAGAACATCAACACAATGGTCAGGACAATCTGCCCCAACACCACCGGGGCGGAAGCGATCAACGAGCTGACAAAGTTCGTGCTTTCGACCACTTTCACCGCCATTGCCGGTTCGTCCTTTGCGCTGGCAACGGCGTCCTCGGCTGCTTTCGCGGCTTCGCCCAGTTTATCCAACGTCTCAGCCGCCGCACTCGGCATTCGACGCAGATCGTTAATCATGTTTGGCAAGTCTTCTGCCAACTGCGCAATCGGGTGGCTGAAGTTCCAGGCCGCAAAGGTCAGCCCCGCGCCTGCCACGGCGCAGATCAAAAAAGCTGTGATGGCGCTGGGGACACCCAGTTTGGACATGCTGCGTTCAACCGGGCGCATGATCAGAAATCCCAGTATGGCGGCCACAATCGGGATCAGGAAATCGCTGGCCCAGTCAAGAACAAACAGCGCAAGGCTCAGAAAGATGCCAATCTGCGCCCAGTTCGGTTTTTGTCTCACCTCATTCCCCTTCACTGTCCGCGCGCGTCTGGCCAAGTGTATCGGCCATCACCGCGCCGCGCTCGCCCATCGGCTTGTCCGGCCCCGTCGTGGTGTCGACGCGAGTCTGGTGTTCCATCTCAGCGTTCACCTTACCACCGACCAGCACAACCATCGCGGAAATCCACAACCACATCAGCAAAATGATCACCCCGGCGATTGCGCCGAAGCTTTCGTTGTAGCTGGCGAAATTCGAGACGTAGACCGTGAACGCAAAGGACGCGGCCATCCAGCACAGGCAGGCAAGCACAGCACCCGGAGAGATCCACGCCCAGCGCGCGTCCTTGCGGCTGGGTCCGAAGCGATAGAGCACTGAAATACCCGCGATCGTCATTAGGATCAGTAAACCCCATGTGCCGATCCGGGTTGCCAGATCGGCGATCGGATCAAGTGACAGAAACCCAAGCAACAAAGGCAGCGCAACGATCACCATGATCGCCAGCAGGATGCCCAGCATCAACAAGGCTGTCAGCGCCAGAAAGGTTGCGTTTCTTTTGAAGAAACCCCGCTTCTCATCCTCGGCATAAACAATATTCAACCCGTCACACAGGGTCGCCACCCCGCGCGAACTGGACCAAAGCGCAAGCCCCACACTGAGGATCAAGGTCAGTTCCAACCCGTCTGCCTGCGCAACCGAAGTCGCCTGATCGCGAATGATCGACAAGGCATCGGCCGGGACCACCCCTTGGAAACGATCCATCTGAGAAACGATCAGGCCGGGATCCAGAACCAGCCCACCGACGGCCAGAAGTGCGGTGATGGCCGGAAAAAGGGCAAGAATCCCGAAGAACGCCACACCGGCCGCAATCAGGTTGATGCGATCGCGACCGAAACGACGCGCGATCCGCGCCGCAATATCAAGCCATCCCTGACCAGGGATGTCGGTTGGGGTTCGTGCGTCGCGACCTCGAGCCATCTATTGTCTCCTGATATCAGCTGTCGGGGATGCCCTGCGCGGCGGTGTTCTGCACGGCGCGGGCGCGGGCAAGCTCTTCTTCAAAGACGCGGTCGGCCTCGGAAAACGCGTCACTATCGTCTGCGACTGCGTTGTCATCAGTCTGGGCCGAATGGCGCATATAGAGAGCACCAGCAACAGCTGCACCCAAAGCAAGGGCGATTCCGCCAACAACCAACGGGTTGTCCTTCGCAAAATCGGCTCCGGCTTGGCCGGCATACCGCATTTTGCGACCGGATGCTTGCGCGACTTCCAAAGCCTTCTCGCGCGCGGCAATAACGCGTGCGCGTGCCTCGGCGGACAGTTCTTCGGTGCCTTCAGCAATGCGGCTGCGCATGTCATTTGCCTGTTGGCGAAGATCCGACAACTGGTCTTGTGCCGCGCCCAGTGCGTCACTGGCGCGATCATGCACCCGTTCCAACATTTCGGGCGGGCGCTTGGTCGAATGCGTCGCCACCATGACAGGCGTGTCGCGATCAGGGTCGCCCTCGGCTGGCTTGGGGCCATTATAGGCACCCATTGATCGACGCATAACCGGTTCGGGATCTGACGATTTTGCCCCGGCTCCGGACAAAAGCCAGCTGACACCAGCGCCCACGGCTGCGACTGCCAGTGGATGCGACTGCGCGTTCCGACCAAAGCGCTCCAGCAGTTTCTGGACGACATCGCCGCTTGCGGCACGCAGGTGCTGTCCTGCTTCTGCGGTCAGCGCTTCGACGGAAACATGGTCGTTCAGCGCCGACAGCTTTTGCTCCAACTCAGCGCGTTCGGCTTCAATTCCATCTTGAATGTGGTCGATGTCATTTTTCATGTGCGGCCTCCTTCAAAGCGTTTGCGTCTCGTCGAATGCGGGCAGCTGTGCGCGACGGTGCGCGGCTGGCCATCTTCAAATCGCTTTGCGCTTTCAGAACCATGATCAGCGCGATCACGGCAAAGAAGCTGGCCACGATCAGCGTGGCCCAAACGACCGAAATGCCCGCAGAGGTCAAAGCAGCAACAAGCGTGCCAGCAATCAAGTTCAATGCGATCATCGCCAGGATCGCCGCACCGACCAACAGGCCGATGGCCACCCCTGCGCGGTTGATGTTTTCGCCAAGCTCGGCCTTGGCCAGCGCTATCTCTTTCTGGATCAGACCTGAACTGAGACGCAGAACATCCGAGATCAGCGACAAAGTTGATTGTTCGGATCTCATGACTTGTCTCCTGGTTTGGTCATCATGCGCGCAATCGCGAACCCGACCAACGCAGCCCCGCCGGCAAACAACAGCGGGTTTCGTTTCGCAAAATCTGATACATCGCGCGACAACTGACCCAGATCCTTGTCGCGGATTGCGTCCGAGGCATCCGCCAAACTGGCAGCCAATTGCCCGAAGCTGCGTTCCTGAAACGAGCCGTCGCGCAAGGACGCGGCGGCTCCACGCAAAGTGTCAGACGCGCGCGATGCGCTGTTTGCAACCGTGTTGGCTGTGGCTTCGGCGGTATCGCGGGCCGAACTTGCGATATCCTCGGCACCCGATTTCAGACCCTCGACCGAGGTTTTGACCGCAGATGTCGTATCGTCCACGGCCTTGTCGATCTTTTTGGCAGCTTGCTTTTTCTTCGCGGTCGATTTGGCAGGTGTGGTTGATTTGGCCATCCTCTCCTCCTTCTTTGCTTGTGTGATAGGGGCTTCCATCCCGTTTGGAACGCGCCGCGTTCGGCCCCGAAGGCGCCTGTCAGATACGAGGGGACGGAAGACAAACGCTGCTTAGGCGCCTTTCGGACCTGCAACGAACCAGATGATAAAGCCGATCAGTGGCAGGACCAAAATCAACAGAATCCAAAGCACCTTGTTCAATGCGGGCACGCCTGATTGCAGCACCGATACAATTGCCCAGATGTCGAGGATCAAAATAATCAGGCCACCTATACCAGACACGAAATCCATTCTGCTTTCCTTTCATTTCCATGCAGCCTGAAAGGCTGCTTTCGCCAAACCAACGCCTGGCTGACCGATTGGTTCCCAAAACAGATTTCGGTGTGTTCAGGACTGTGCTTCCAGATCGGCACATATGATCTTCGCAACCTCGTCAAGCGGATGATTTGTCAGCGTTTTCGGCACCTCGGCGATCACGCGTCTGCGGACCTCTTGATGGATTTCATCACGCAAAACCGCCAATATGTCCGGTGCTGCACATATGACCAGATGCGAAAACTGGTCCTTATGGGCCTTGCGATATAGATGTTCGGCGAGATCCTGAGCGAAGCGTTCTTTGCCCAGTTGGTGCCAATCGGTGTCTTCATAGGCCGATTTTCCCTGATTGGCGCTTTGGTGCACCCGCCCGCGCCGATTGGCGGCCTGTTCACGGATCGCTGGATTGTCCTGTTCTTCCTTCCGCAGCACCTGCAATTTAGGGTGCAGCGCGCTGCCTTCATTGACAAGAAACAGCGCTTTCTCGCCATCCGCGATCAAGACCCAGGTTCCTTTTTGCAGTTTCCTCATGGGGCTTTCCTTTTCTGGTCAAAGATACGTTGATTTAGGCGCGATGCGTCAGAGCGGCCACTGTGCTCGAATAACGCTGCGCGGGTCTAATCCTCAAGGCTGTCCTCGCGCTTGTCGTCGATCAGTTCGCGTTCTTTTTTCTTGCGCGCTTCAAACTTGGCGCCAAACCCTTCGATCTCTTCTTGATCTATGGTTTCCTTTGCGCGTTCAAAAACTTCGTTTTCTTCTTCATCCATGTGGTGCTCATCGTCGTGCGCCAGTTGGTCGAATTTCTTCATCCACAGATCCGACGTCAGTGTCATGGCGTTGATTTCTTCCATCATATCGTCAAGCTGCTGATGCTCGTGCACCGAATGTCGGGCTGCATCCTGTCCCCAAGTTTTTGAAATCAGTTTCGAATAAAAGGTTTCTTCTTCCGCAGCTGCGTGGCTTTTCACATCTTCATAGAAGACGCGCCAAAGCCTGCCTCGGTCTTGTGCGCTGCTCTGCTTGATCTTGTTCAGCAGCTCGCGGTGATTGTCGTGATCGTTCTCGATGGCATCATAAATATTACGCATTTTCAGATAGTTCCTTTGATCGTCGTTCGATTAAGGTCAAGAAAGTGGAGTTAGCCGGCAATCTAGAAAACGCTTCTCTGCATCACGACGGACAAGCACTCACACGGTCCGCATGATACGCTGGATTCTGATGCTGGGCCGTCGTGGCATCCAGCCGCGACAAGCCGTCCGAGATTGCGCAAATCGTTTCGGCACGCGCCTGTACGGGGCGATTATCCATGTGTGACAGCAATCTTTGGTAAATCTCCAAAGCTTTTGTCAGGCTTTGCTCAGGGTGCAGAGCATCTTGATGTCTGCCCGCCTGCCCTTTCGATGGGGAATGAAGTGTTCTCATGTCCACCTTCCATGTATTGTCAACATAGTGCCGCGCCACACGCGCCTGATTTCAAAACGTCACTACACCGTCATTGGTTCCAAACTTTTTGAACAAAATGCCGCGCGGGTTTGGTGTCAGATGGCTTGAACGTCACCGAACAACGGTCCGTCTCGGGGGAACGTTTTGCAGGCCGATGGCGTTGAAGGCCCGCGTATGAATTGTTGGCGTGACGCCTTTGAAACATGCCCAAGCAAGGAGACTGGTCAACTATGCCAGATCATCAAGCAGACCCTGACCGTAGCAGTTTGTTCAATCCGGGACGAAACTGCTGGAGGGTCAACACGGCCCTGAAATTTGAACTGGTGATTGATGGTGCCGCATATTTCCGTGCATTGCGCGAGGCGTTGATCACGGCAGAGCGGCAAGTGCTTCTGATCGGCTGGGATTTCGATCTGGAGATCGAAATGCTGCCAGGGGAAAGCAATGAAGATGGTAACGCTCCGGACGGATATCCCAACAAGGTTGCCGATTTTATCGCGGCCGTGATCGAGCGTGCTCCAGACCTTAACATCTATCTCTTGCGCTGGAGCGGATCAGCAGTGGTCGCGCCGGGCCGTCTGGTGCCTGCGGTGCGCCTGAACATGGCTGGACCGGATCGAATCAAACTGGCACTGGACGGGCGTCATCCTGTCGGCGCATGTCATCATCAAAAGATCGTTGTCGTGGATGACCGACTGGCCTTTTGCGGTGGCATCGACGTCACCGATGCACGTTGGGACACGCCGGATCACACGCCCGATGATCCCCGGCGTGTGCTGCGCGATGGGTCGCCCGCCGCCCCCTGGCATGACGTGACAACCGCCGTGGCAGGCCCAGCCGCGCGCGATTTGGCAGAATTGGCCCGCATACGATGGTCGCGGGCAACCGGAGAGGCGCTAGAGGCACCTGACTTGCCCGATCGCGACATATGGCCCGCTTCGCTGGACGTCAGTTGCCGTGATGTCCCTGTGGCGATTTCGCGAACCGAGCCACCCGACGAAGATCGTCCCCTGATCAACGAAATCGAAGAAATGGTCTTGGATGGAATTGCGTCCGCTCGATCGTCGATTTACATTGAGAGTCAATACTTTGCATCAGACGTCGTCACTGATGCGCTGTTTCGACGTTTGCGAGAGCCAACCGGACCCGATATCATCGTGATAAACCCGGTGCAGGCCGAAAATATTGTTGAAGACAACGCCATGCATGTCACCAGAACGCGCATGGTCAACGAGCTTCAGGAAGCCGATCATGACAATCGGTTCTGCATTCTATCGCCCGTCAATGCTGCGGCTCAACCGATCTATGTCCATGCCAAAGTGTGCGTGATCGATGATCGGGTGTTGCGCGTGGGGTCCAGCAACATCGACCGACGCTCAATGGGGTTCGACACCGAATGCGACCTGAGCATAGAAGCGCGAAATGACAACACCCGCGAGATCATTGCAGGGCTGCGCAATCGTCTCTTGGCCGAGCACTTGGGATGCAGTCCGGACACCCTGAAAGAAAACATCGCCAGGTCCGGCAGTCTCCTTGCCGCTGCGAACGAAATGAACGCCTTGGATGGGCGCGGCTTGCGGCCGCTCGATCTGAAAGAAGATACAGGAGCCGGGGCGATCCTTGCCGATACCCGTCTGCTTGACCCACGATATGAGCGCGGCACCCCCAAGCGACGCGTCGTGACCTCACGCCACATTGCGATGGGTGTGGCGGTGGTGGCGGTTATTGGAACAGCCTATCGCTATCTGCTTGGCTGATCAGTGGTCGAACCACGCATCAAGCTTAGCCAATCATGACCTGTATTACAAAGCAGGATAACATTGCGTTCAGTAGGACCATCAGAGAGGGTAAGCCGCACACAATCCGGCCCGAAGGGCGCCCGTGACCCGTCATGGGGAAGACATATCTGTTTGTGGGAGAGGTCCGAATGACGCAGGTTGAAACGCTGGACGGCAACTTTGACTACATCATCATTGGCGCTGGAACCGCAGGCTGTGTTCTGGCCAACCGTCTGAGCGAAGACCCTAGAACACGGGTTCTGTTGTTGGAAGCCGGCGGCAGAGACAACTACCATTGGGTGAAGATTCCCGTTGGGTATCTCTATTGCATCGGCAATCCGCGCACCGATTGGATGATGAAGACCGCGCCTGAACCGGGCTTGAACGGTCGCGCGCTGGTGTATCCGCGTGGCAAGGTTCTTGGCGGCTGCACCTCAGTGAACGGCATGATCTACATGCGCGGACAGTCTTCTGACTATGACAACTGGCGGCAATTGGGAAATATCGGTTGGGGGTGGGACGATGTCCTGCCTTATTTCCTGAAATCAGAAGACCACCATGGCGGTCATACAGACCTGCACGGCGCAGGCGGCGAATGGAAAGTTTCGAAGCAGAGGCTGCGGTGGGATATTCTATCTGCCATTCAGGACGCTGCGAAAGAGTTCGGGATCCAGCCACGCGATGATTTCAATGACGGCAACAATGAAGGCTCGGGCTTTTTCGAGGTGAACCAGAAAAATGGCGTCCGGTGGAGCACGGCCACGGGGTTTCTTCGCCCTGCCATGGGTCGTGCCAACCTTCGGGTTCTGACGCGGGCGCATACCCAACACTTGATCCTTGACGGCAAAGTCGCCAAGGGCGTCCGTTTTCAGTGGAAGGGCAAACCATTCGAGGCACGTTGCACGGCCGAAATTGTGCTGGCGGCGGGCGCGATCAACTCGCCCAAGACACTCGAACTGTCAGGGATCGGTCAGCCGGACAGGATCTCCGATTTGGGCGTCACACCGGTCCATGAAAGTCCGGGCGTTGGCGAAAATCTTCAGGATCACCTTCAAATTCGTACAGTGTTCAAAGTGCAGAATGCAAAAACCCTGAACACGATGACCAATTCTTTCTGGGGCAAAGCCCGCATGGGGCTGCAATACATGCTGACCCAAAGCGGGCCCCTTTCGATGGCGCCCAGCCAGTTTGGCATGTTCACCAGATCCGATCCCTCACTGGACACTCCAGATCTGGAATATCATGTTCAGCCGTTGTCAACCGACCGGCTTGGCGACCCGTTGCATCCTTTTCCGGCGATTACCGTGTCGGTCTGCAACCTGAGGCCTGAGAGTATCGGGAACTGCCACGCTCAGTCGAAAGATCTGACGATACAACCGGATATCCGGCTGAACTATCTTTCCGCAGAGAACGACAAGCGGGTGGCGGTTAGTTCCATACGGCAGGCACGCAGCATCATGTCGGCCGCGTCACTCAAGGACTATCACCCCGAAGAAATCCTGCCCGGCCCCGCTCACCAGGACGATGCCGCCCTTCTGCAAAAAGCCGGTGAGATCGCCACGACCATTTTTCACCCCGTCGGAACCTGTAAGATGGGCAACGATCCTGCCGCAGTGGTAGGGGCTGATTTGCGAGTCCACGGCCTGCAAGGATTAAGGGTGGTTGACGCGTCCATCATGCCCAGGATCGTATCCGGCAACACCGCATCACCCGTCGTGATGATCGCCGAGAAAGCCGCCGATATGATAAAGCACGGCACCACTTGACTGACCTTTGGGGCATCGTAACGACGGTTTCCGGTGCTGATCTTGTGTTGCAAGGATGCGTTGATGGAAAATCAATTCAACACATCCCAGATCACCGCCGTCGACCGACCGGCGGCGGTGGTTTTCGTTCGCCTGTAAAGCGGACATGCGACATATTCGCTTTTGAAGAGCACTCTGCGGAAAGATGCTCAACATCCACGATCTGTTCGAAGTGGTCAAAGATGTATTGTTGTTCAATTTCGCCGCGATGAGTTGCGTGGTCTAGCCCGGCGCCAACACATAGGCCGCGATGCTTGAACGTGGGGGCAAGACACCAAGGGCCATCCCGCCCGGCGCGCCTCACTGTTGCGCGGGCCGGGCGCGTATCGTTTCTGTTGGTGGCACCTCCTCGTCAAAGTTTAGAATTTACGAAATCGACATATTTTCTTGACGTTTTGCCGAGGGCGCACTTATCTTAATATTTATCGCGCGTCGCGTTCATAGGCTTCAGGTGTTAAAATGGGTCAACTAAAAATTCGCAATATGGAAGAATTCGCGTCGATAAGCGGCATTTCCCGCCCGACCGTGTCCAAATATTTCAATGATCCTGACAGCGTGCGCACCTCAACCCGGGCGAAAATTGAGGCCGCTCTCAAGAAGTATGATTACCAGCCCAACGTGTTTGCGATGAACCAGAACAGGCGCACGACCAAAAACATTGGTATCGTGGTTCCAAATCTCGCTGACCCATTTTTTTCCGAGATCGGACGCCGCGTCGAGTTGGCCTGTATAAAGGCGGGTTATAGCCCAATCCTGCTCAGCTCGCACGGCAGCCCGGACATGGAGCGGGAAAACCTGCATTCTCTGAGGTCTCTTAAACCGGCGGGGGTGCTGCTCGCACCGTTTGGAAGGATGTCGGACAAGGATGCCGTTCAAGCCTTTGACGAAGATTTCCCGCTCGTTCTGTTTGACGCCAATATGAGCGATATCGGTCAGGCTTTCGTAGGGACAGACAATTCACAAAGCGTTGGTCTCATCGTTGAATACCTTTGTCGAAGCGGTGAGGCGCCCTGCTTCTTCGAGATGAAATCCCCAACGAAGCCCAATGCCAACAAACGCCACCAAGCCTATGTTGACAGTATGGAACGACATGGCTTCGAGCCTCGAATATTTCAGGCTGACGGCGACGGTTGGGACTTCGAGGAGATCGGCTGCATCGAAGGCGGACGGTTGCTTTCGTCCAAGGCGTTTAACACCAACACAATCCTGTGCAGCAACGACCGTTTGGCGATCGGCATGCTTTCGGCGGCATATGGTCTGGGCTTGCAAGTGGGGCATGGCGCTGGTTGCGACCTTCGGATTGCCGGTCATGATGATCACCCGTTTTCCAGATTTACCTGCCCCCCGCTGACGACGATCGCGCAAGATTACGAAGCCATTGCGAATCGAGCCGTGGATGAATTGTTCGGTATGCTAGAGAACGAAGAACGCCTCTCCGATCGAACAGAGACGACATTTGAAGGGCGGCTGGTCATGAGAGACTCTGCCTAAGCTGTTGTTTTCGCACCCGTGTTTATTATTTTTTACGCGCGCAAAAATTTAATTGACTTCGCGTCATCAGCTTGAGTATTCTGATCTCATCATCCAACCAGGAGGAGATTTCGGATGTCATATAAAAGAACACTCTATGCTGCGACGGCGATTGCGCTCGTTACAGCTGGCGGTGCAACTGCCGAGAATTTGGTGATTGCGACCGTGAACAACGGCGACATGATCCGCATGCAGGGTCTGACACAGGACTTCACAGACAAGACCGGTCACACGGTTGAGTGGGTCACTCTGGAAGAAAACGTACTTCGTCAGCGCGTCACAACAGATATCGCAGCCAAGGGTGGCTCGTTCGATATCATGACGATCGGTATGTACGAGACACCGATCTGGGCTGCCAACGGCTGGCTTATCCCCATGGATGACCTTTCCGCCGAATACGACGCCGACGACATCCTGCCCGCAATGCGGGGCGGCCTGTCCTATGAAGGGACGCTCTATGCGGCACCGTTCTACGGCGAAAGCTCGATGATCATGTATCGCACCGATCTGATGGAAAAAGCCGGCCTGGAAATGCCCAAGGACCCGACCTGGACCTTCATTCGCGAAGCCGCTGCTGCAATGACCGACCGCGACAACGACATCAACGGCATCTGCCTGCGCGGCAAGGCTGGTTGGGGTGAAGGCGGCGCCTTCATCACGGCGATGTCGAACTCGTTCGGCGCACGCTGGTTCGACGAAGACTGGAACGCCCAGTTCGACAGTCAGCCCTGGGCTGACACTCTGAACTTCTATGTCGGCATGATGAATGAATCCGGACCGAACGGTTATGCGACCAACGGGTTCAACGAAAACCTGAACCTGTTCCAGCAGGGCAAATGCGGCATGTGGATCGACGCCACGGTGGCGGCGTCCTTCGTGACCAACCCCGAAGATTCCGAAGTTGCTGACAAAGTTGGCTTCGCTTTGGCACCCGACAATGGTTTGGGCAAGCGCTCGAACTGGTTGTGGGCATGGGCTCTGGCGGTTCCTGCCGGGACGCAAAAAGAAGCAGCTGCGAAATCATTCATCGAATGGGCCACTTCGAAAGACTACATTGAACTGGTTGCTGCGAACGAAGGTTGGGCAAACGTGCCTCCGGGTGCCCGCACATCGCTGTACGAGAACCCCAACTACCAAGAAGTTCCTTTCGCTGCGATGACGCTGGAATCGATCCTGTCGGCTGATCCGAACAACCCAACCGTGGACCCAGTTCCTTACGTTGGTGTTCAGTTCGCAGCGATCCCGGAATTTGCAGGTATCGCAACTGAGGTAAGTCAAGAGTTCTCGGCTGTTTATGCCGGTCAGCAGTCTGTGGAAGAGGCGCTTGCCAAAGCACAAGCTCTGACAAATGACGCAATGGAAGCCGCTGGCTACCGCTAAACGCGTCCTTGATCCGGGGGGCAACGCACTCTCCCTTTGTGCTCCCCGGATCTCACACAAGTCTTTCAAAAACACGGCTCCGTTCATGATAGGCTGAAGTCTATCAACAGAGGAGGTATGCCCAATGGCAACCCAACATTCCCGATCAGCAGCCCGCATCATGATGGCCCCAGCAGTTATTCTGCTTCTTGGCTGGATGCTCGTGCCCCTGATCATGACGCTGGTCTTCTCATTCAAGAAATACCTTCCGCTGCGCGGCGGCGACCTTGGGTGGGTTGGCTTCGAAAACTATGTGCGCTTTGTCAGTTCCAGTGCTTTTTGGCCGTCAGTGCTTGCAACATTGACGATCGTCGGTGGCGTGCTGGTGATTACACTCGTATTGGGCGTAGTGCTGGCGATCCTGCTTAACCAGCCAATGTGGGGTCAAGGGGTCGTCCGTATTCTGGTGATCGCGCCGTTTTTCGTCATGCCGACCGTTTCCGCGCTGGTCTGGAAGAACATGTTCCTGGACCCGACCAATGGGCTGTTTGCTCATCTATGGCGCTTCTTTGGTGCCGAGCCGGTGTCGTGGCTGTCGGAAGCATCGCTATCGTCCATCGTTCTGATCGTGTCCTGGCAGTGGTTGCCCTTTGCGACGCTGATCCTGCTGACCGCGATCCAGTCACTTGACAGCGAACAGTTGGAGGCCGCCGAAATGGATGGTGCCCCACCGCTCAAGCGTTTTGCTTTCATCACGCTCCCACACCTGAGCCGTGCGATCACAATCGTGCTGCTTATCCAGACGATCTTTCTGCTGGCAATCTTCGCTGAGATTTTCGTGACAACCGGTGGTGCATTCGGCACTCGGACGCTCACGTATCTTATCTTCCAGCGTGTGCTCGAAAGTCAGAACGTCGGCTTAGGCTCGGCCGGTGGCGTATATGCAATCATTCTCGCCAACATCGTTGCCATCTTCCTGATGCGCATCGTCGGCAAGAACCTGGACGCGTGAGGAACACATAATGGCACGCTCAGTAACTCAACAACGCAAGATCATCAATACGACCGCCGCTTGGGCTGTCGGTCTGCTGATCTTCTTCCCAATCCTCTGGACCATCCTGACAAGCTTCAAAACCGAAGCCACGGCTATTGCGGATCCCCCTGTGTTCCTTGCCTTCAACTGGACACTGGAAAACTACACCGCAGTCATGGAGCGTTCAAACTACGCCAAGTTCCTGTGGAACTCGATCATCATCGCGGGCGGCTCGACCATCCTTGGCATCATGATTGCAGTTCCCGCAGCTTGGTCCATGGCGTTCGTGCCCGGAAAGCGGACAAAGGACATCCTGCTCTGGATGCTGTCGACCAAGATGCTACCGGCGGTGGGTGTGCTATACCCTATCTACCTGATCTGCATCAAACTGGGGATACTGGACAGTCGCATCGCGCTGGTCATCATCCTGATGCTGATGAACCTGCCGATCATCGTCTGGATGCTTTATACCTACTTCCGCGAGATCCCCGGCGAAATCCTTGAAGCGGCACGCATGGATGGCGCGTCGCTGCGGGAAGAGATCCTTTATATTCTCACGCCAATGGCGATCCCCGGAATTGCCTCAACCTTGCTGTTGAACTTCATCCTGGCATGGAACGAGGCCTTCTGGACCCTGAACCTGACCGCAGCAAACGCGGCACCACTGACAGCGTTCATCGCAAGCTACTCCAGCCCCGAAGGCCTGTTCTTCGCCAAACTCAGTGCAGCCTCGACCATGGCCATCGCACCGATCCTCATTCTCGGCTGGTTCAGCCAGAAACAACTCGTTAGCGGCCTGACTTTCGGCGCTGTGAAATAAGGAACTGACCAATGGGACAAATCAAACTCAACCAAGTGACCAAAAGCTTCGGTGAAGTCGAAGTCATTCCACCGCTTGATCTCACAATCGAAGACGGAGAGTTCACGGTGTTCGTCGGCCCCTCGGGCTGCGGCAAGTCAACACTGCTCCGCCTCATCGCGGGCCTTGAGGACATCACATCAGGGCATATCGAGATCGACGGCGCAGACGCCACCAACGTGCCCCCCGCAAAACGCGGTCTGGCAATGGTGTTCCAATCCTACGCGCTTTACCCGCATATGTCGGTGCGCAAGAACATTGCGTTCCCGATGAAAATGGCGGGCGTGCCCGAGGACGAACAGAAACGTCGGATCGAGAACGCGGCCAAAGCGTTGAACCTGACCGATTATCTTGACCGCAAACCCGGTCAACTGTCGGGTGGCCAGCGTCAGCGGGTCGCCATCGGCCGGTCGATCGTGCGAGAGCCTGCGGCGTTCCTGTTTGACGAACCATTGTCGAACCTCGACGCCGCCCTTCGGGTCGGGATGCGCCTTGAAATCAGCGAGCTTCACAAGCGCCTTGAGACAACGATGATCTATGTGACCCACGATCAGGTCGAAGCCATGACCATGGCTGACAAGATCGTCGTGTTGCGCGCCGGGTTCATTGAACAGGTCGGATCCCCGCTGGAACTGTATCACGAGCCACGCAACGAATTTGTCGCGGGCTTTATCGGCTCACCCAAGATGAACCTGATGAAGGGGGCAGAGGCGGAAAAACATGGTGCCGCAACGATCGGCATCCGGCCCGAGCATACCGACGTCAGCACCACCGAAGGCACCTGGAAAGGCATCGTCGGCGTGGCCGAGCATCTGGGGTCGGACACGTTCATCCACGTCCATGAAACCGGACTGGACACAGGCCCCGGCGATATGTTCACGGTGCGGATCACCGGCGACATCCAGGTCAAGCATGGTGACGAGATCTACCTCACACCACAGCTCGACAAGCTGCACAAATTTGACGCTCAGGGCCTGAGAATCAACTGATGCAGTTGGCTGGCAAAACAGCACTGATAACAGGGGCCGCCCGGGGTATCGGGCGGGCCTTTGCCGAGGCCTATGTCAACGAGGGCGCTAAGGTTGCCATTGCCGACATCGACCTGGACCGTGCGAAAGCCACAGCCAACCAGATTGGCGACAGCGCACTCTCTGTCCATATGGATGTTACGGATCAGGCCAGTATCGAAAAGGCCATGGCCAAAACTATCAACCATTTTGGGCAGATCGACATCCTGATCAACAACGCGGCGCTCTTTACCGCAGCACCCATCGTCGAGATTGAGCGTGATGATTACCAACGCGTCTTCGATATCAATGTCGGGGGCACGCTTTTCACCATGCAGGCCGCCGCGCGCCACATGATCGAACGCGGCCAAGGTGGCAAGATCATCAATATGGCAAGTCAGGCCGGTCGGCGCGGCGAGGCGCTTGTTGCGGTTTATTGCGCCACAAAGGCCGCCGTGATCAGCCTGACCCAGTCGGCCGGACTTGATCTGATCAAGCACGGTATCAACGTCAACGCGATCTCACCGGGTGTGGTCGATGGCGAACACTGGGACGGCGTGGATGCGTTTTTTGCCAAGTATGAGAACAAGGCACCCGGACAAAAGAAACAGGAAGTTGGCGATGCCGTGCCCTTTGGGCGCATGGGAACGCCAGAAGATTTAACCGGCATGGCCGTCTTTCTGGCCAGCGACGCGGCGGATTATATCGTCGCGCAAACCTACAACGTGGATGGTGGACAATGGATGAGCTGATCTCCCTTTCGAATGCGACCCTTGACCAACTGAACGTCGAACGCCCCCTCTATGACCGTGCGGCGTTGAAGCCCGGCATCGTGCATATCGGCGTCGGCAATTTCCACCGCGCCCATCAGGCATGGTATCTGCACCGTCTGATGCAGGCTGGCAAAGCCTCGGATTGGGCGATTATCGGTGCTGGCGTGCGCCCCTATGATGCCGCGATGCGGGACAAACTATTGGCGCAGGATTGCTTGACCACGTTGATCGAGCTTGACCCGGAGAACGTCTCTGCCGAAGTTGTCGGTTCGATGATCGACTACCTTCCGATCGAGGACGGCAACGCATCGCTTATCCGCCAAATGGCAGACCCCGCCATTCGCATAGTCGCCATGACCGTTACCGAAAGCGGTTACTATGTTGATCCCGTCACTAAAGGGTTCAACGCCGCGCATCCTGATCTTGTGCACGACGCCGCCCACCCTGACGCGCCCCGCACCGCGTTTGGTGCCATGGTTGCCGCGCTTCGGCTGCGTCGTGACGCAGGCCTTGGGCCCTTTACCGGTCTCAGCTGCGACAACCTGCAAGGCAACGGCAACATCCTGCGCCAGACGGTTGTGTCACTTGCGGCCATGTCCGACCCCAACCTTGCAAGCTGGATCGACACCAACGCCACCTTCCCCAATTCCATGGTCGATTGCATCGCACCGGCCACCGGCCCAAAAGAACTGGCCCTTGCGGCGGACTTTGGCATCAAAGATGCCGCCGTTGTCACCCACGAAGCCTATCGCCAATGGGTGATCGAGGACAACTTCTGCGCCGGACGGCCGGATTGGGATGAAGTTGGCGCAACCTTTTCGGATGATGTCCACGCCTTTGAGACCATGAAAATCCGCATCCTGAACGCGGGGCACCAGGTCATCGCAAATGTCGGCGAAATCCTCGGCATGGAAACCATTGCCGAATGCATGGCACATCCCGGCATCTTGGCGTTTTTCGACAAAGTTCAAAGGACCGAAATCGCTGTGACCGTTGACCCGGTTCCCGGTCGCACCCCCGCTCAATATGTTGACTTGATCGTCAAGCGGTTCTCGAACCCTCGGATTATCGACACGACACGCCGTGTGGCGTTCGACGGCTCCGCGCGTCATACGGGCTTTGTCTTGCCGATCGTGCGCGATCAGCTTGCAGCCGGGCGCAGTGTGGACGGCCTTGCGCTGGTCGAAGCACTTTGGGCCCGCATGTGCGCCGGAACCCGCGAAGATGGCACCGACATCGAGGCCAACGATCCAATCTGGGCTGAACTCACATTAGTTGCGCATGCAGCAAAAGAGCGCCCTCGGGCATGGCTGGAGCAAAGTAAAATCTACGGCGACTTGGCAAGTTCAGAAACATTTTCTGATACTTTCCACAAATGGCTTTCGATGATCTGGGTCCAAGGCTGCGAAGCTGCCCTGAGCGAGTATGCAGAGGTGGCGCGTGAAGAGGCGTCTGCCTAGCTGGTAATGTGGCTCGAAGAAAAGGGCTTCCTTGGGCCCGGTTGACTTTTGCGATTAAAGGCAACGATCCAGATATCCGCGAAGAGAGACTGTAACGATCACTACCGGCCACTCTCAGGTGCCATAGGGCTTTTGTTTTCGCCTCTGAGATTATTGTTATTGTTTGCAAGAAAAGAGTGGCGGAGGAGGTGGGATTCGAACCCACGGTAGACTTTCACCTACGTCGGTTTTCAAGACCGGTGCATTCAACCACTCTGCCACTCCTCCGACGAGCGAAGGGATAGCGGTGGTTGTGCGATTCTGAAAGCAGGTTTTCGCGGGCTGGTTTCTGCCCACCGCAAGATCGCGTTGCGCGAGAGCCTTTTCACGCGTGCGATGTATCGTTAGACTACCGCATAATCGGGATCGATACCCGGCAGCAGAGCAGTTCCGGGCGCAAGGCCCGCATGACAATTAGGGGCGAGACATGGCAAGCAAGACCACTCTGAAAGTGGCCATTGTGTTGGGCAGCGCACTGTTTCTTTCGGGTTGCGAAGACACCAAGCTTCCTGAATTCCTGAAAAAGAACGATACGGGTTCAGCATCCGCAGCAACTGGCAAAAGCGGGCGCGCCCAAAGCCGTGAACGGGATGTAGAAGCACCCGAGATCTTTCAGCTGGCGGAAAAAGGGTTGTGGGACGGTCGTCCCAGCCTTGGTGGTGTTTGGGTGGCGCACCCGGACGCCAAAGACCCCGAACGAGTGATTATCCGCAACCAGTCCAATGGCAAATCCGTCGTTGGTGCTTTGTTTCGGCGAGAACGCGAGGTGCCGGGTCCGCGCTTTCAGGTGTCGTCAGATGCGGCTGAAGCCCTTGGCATGTTGGCTGGTGCCCCTGCCGAGCTGAGCGTGACCGCCTTGCGTAAAGAGGTCATCAGGGAAGCACCTGCCGCGCCGTCCGAGGACCTGGATGATCCCGCCGATATCGAGCAATCTTCGCTGGACGATCCGATTGCGGCGGCGTCGGCGGCACTTGCGAAAACCGAAGCGGCCTCGGCGCAATCTGCACCTCCGCCCAAACCCGCTGTGCCGCAGGCCGCCGCTGCCAGCGCCCTGCCGAAACCCTATGTTCAGGTTGGCATATTCTCGTTTGAGGCTAATGCCGAACAAACTGCGGCCGAGTTGCGAAAGGCCGGTATGACCGTGACAATCAAACCGGGATCATCGAATGGTAAATCGTTCTGGCGCGTGCTGGTCGGCCCGGTCGGCACGCAGGCAGAACGCTCGGCAGCGCTGAAGAAAACAAGCGCGATGGGCTTTACCGATGCCTATCCTGTCTCGAACTAATGCCCTTCCGGGTAAATCAATAAAGGCCACCAACCTCCTATGCTATTCCGTCTCACTTTGCTCATCTCCGCCCTGCTATCCATATTGGCTGTCGCCACCCTGCCGGCCCGCGCGTTCGAAACGCGGGCGAATTCGGCATATGTGCTGGACATCAACACCGGAACAGTTTTGATGGAGAAGAACGCCGACGTCCCACTGCCTCCTGCGTCGATGTCAAAGCTGATGACGGTGAACCTGCTGTTCGAGGCGCTGGCAGATGGGCGCGTCACGATGGGCACCCAGTTTGGCGTGTCGGAACGGGCTGCGTCCATTGGTGGGTCGACCATGTTTCTGGAACAAACCGACCGCCCAACGGTCGAGGACCTTATTCAAGGCATCATCGTTCAGTCCGGAAACGACGCCAGCGTCGTGATCGCCGAAGGACTGGCCGGGACGGAAGACGCCTTTGCCCGTATGATGACCGAACGTGCGCGTGACCTGGGCATGGAAAATTCCAGTTTTGGAAATTCTTCTGGCTGGCCACATCCATTGCAGCGCATGTCGATGAAGGACTTGGCCATTCTTGCACGTCATATCATTGTCGAGTTTCCGGACTATTATCGTTATTTCAGGCAATCCGAATACTACTACAAGGGTCGCGCACCCGATAACCGCTTTAACCGCAATCCGCTGCTGGATCTTGGAATTGGTGCCGACGGCCTGAAAACCGGCCACACGCAGGAAGCCGGATACGGCATTGTCGGTTCAGCCCTGCAAGGCGACCGTCGGATCGTCTTTGTGATTTCAGGGATGGCCTCTGAAAAAGAGCGCGCTGAAGAGGCCGAGGCAATCGTCAACTGGGCGTTTCGACAGTTTACCATGGAGACGACCGTGAAAGCAGGCGAAAAGATTGCCGAAGCGGGTGTCTGGTTGGGCGCAGTCGATACGGTCGGTCTTGTTCCTGCACAGGATGTCAATCTTCTGATCCCGGCAGGGCAACGCGAGGGTGTTTCGGCAACGATCAACTGGAACGGCCCGATTGCGGCCCCGATTGCACAGGGTCAGGAACTTGCTGAAATGGTGATCAGCCGCGACGGTCTCAGCGACACGGTGGTGCCGCTGTTCGCTGACGAAGGCGTGGGGAACGCCGGGTTTGGAAAGCGACTGACGGTGGCCGCCGAACGCGTTCTGGCGCTGGTCATGGGCAATGACGCGCCACCAGCCGCGATCCAGCCAGAAGCCGCGACCATAAGCAACTGACGCAGGAATGGTTGGACTTTTCATCAGTTTTGAAGGCATTGACGGCTCGGGGAAATCCACCCAAGCCAAGCAGTTGGCCAGGGCGCTGGAGCAGGCCGGGCACGAGGTTGTCCTGACCCGCGAACCGGGCGGCAGTCAGGGGGCCGAGGAAATCCGGTCGCTGGTTCTGGAAGGCGACCCGGATCGCTGGTCAGCCGAGACCGAGTTGCTGTTGTTTACCGCCGCCCGGCGCGACCATCTGGAGCGATTGATCCACCCTGCATTGGCTGCGGACAAGATCGTTATCTGCGACCGCTTTGCCGACAGCACGCGCATTTATCAGGGCACCCGATCCGGTGATCTTCGCAACATGGTGGATCAGTTGCATGACCTTGTCATCGGGCGCGAGCCTGACCTGACATTCCTGATCGACATGGATCCCGACACAGGTTTGTCACGCGCCAAGGGGCGCGGCGGCACCCAAGAACGATTTGAGGATTTCGGCGCAGATTTGCAGCACAAGATGCGCGCCGGGTTTCTGGAACTCGCCCAGCAGTTTTCCGACCGCATCCGCGTCATCGACGGAACGCGTGACATCGACACCGTCGCCGCGGATGTTCTGAGGATCGCCCGCGAGGCCGTAGGCGTTGCCAAGTCAGACGCATGAGCACAGATATCGACAACATTCCTGAATCCGACCGGATCGACGGCGCCCCGCACCCGCGCGAAGCCGCTCGACTGATCGGCCAAGACGCGGCCCAGGCGGATTTTCTGGACGCATATACATCCGATCGCTTGCATCACGGGTGGTTGATCACCGGACCGCGCGGCGTGGGGAAGGCGACGCTGGCCTGGCGCATTGCCAGGTTCCTTCTGGCCACCCCGGCGGACGATGGCGGCATGTTTGCAGCCCCTGCCCCCACCAGCCTTGATATCCCCGACGATCACCCGGTCGCGCGGCGCATCCGGGTGCTGTCGGACCCCGGCCTGTTTCTTTTGCGCCGCCCTTGGGACGAAAAAAACAAGCGCCTGAAAAGCGACATCACCGTGGACGAGGTGCGCAAACTCAAGCATTTCTTCGCCATGTCATCGGCCGGGGGCGGGCGTCGCGTGGTGATCGTCGATGCGGCAGACGAAATGAACACATCGGCGGCCAATGCGCTCTTGAAGCTGTTGGAAGAGCCACCGATAGGGGCGGTTTTGATGCTGATCAGCCATCAACCCTCTCGCCTGCTGCCGACGATCCGTTCGCGGTGTCGCGAATTGCGGCTTGCCCCCTTGTCCCCCAGCGATCTGGCTCAGGTGATGGCGGAACTGGATGAAACCCCATCAGCCGAGGACACGATGCGACTGGGAGAACTGGCAGCGGGGTCAGCGGGGGATGCGCTTCGGCTTCGGCATCTTGATGGTCTGGCGATCTATGCTGCTCTGATTGACATCTTTTCGGCAGGGCGAGAATTTGACCGACCGCGCGCCCTTCGATTGGCAAACAGCGCCGTGGGCAAGGCCAATGCCGAAAAGTTCGAATTGATCTTGCGCCTGTTTGATCTTTTTCTGGCCCGATTGGCTCGTCACGGGGCCGGCTTTGCACCGTCCACCGAGGCCGCACCGGGTGAGGCCGCCTGCCTGGCACGCCTCTCCCCCGGTCCGGATGCGGCCCGTGCTTGGGCGCGCTTGCAGCAAGAGTTGTCGGCGCGCGCGGTACATGGGCGGGCTGTTAACCTTGACCCCGCCGCGCTCATCCTTGATATGGTTTTCAGGATCAACGACACGGCGGCGCGCCAAGCCGCCTGAGGCAAGGACGCCACCGATGAGCACGCCCCAGATTACCGACAGTCATTGCCATCTTGATTTTCCGGATTTCGACGGCGAGTTGGATCAGGTCATCGCCCGTGCCGCCGAGTCGGGTGTAACCCGGATGGTGACGATCTGCACGAAGATGGCCAATCTTGACCAAGCCCGCACCATTGCCGAAGCCCATGACCCCGTGTTCTTCGCCGCCGCCACCCATCCGATGAGCGTGGCCCGCGAACCGATGGTCACGGTCGATCAACTGGTCGCGCTTGCTGACCATCCGAAATTTGTCGGCATCGGCGAAAGCGGGCTGGATTATCACTATACGGTTGACAGCCGTGACGCCCAGATCAAAAGCCTGCGCATCCACATCGAAGCTGCGCGCCAGACAGGTCTGCCCCTGATCATCCATTCGCGCGATGCGGATGAGGATATGATGCGCATTCTGACCGAAGAACATCGGAACGGTGCCTATAGCTGCGTCATGCACTGCTTCAGTTCCGGGATCGAGCTTGCGAAAGCTGCGCTGGGTCTTGGCTTCTATCTGTCGATGTCCGGCATCGCCGCTTTTCCTCGCAGTCAAGAGTTGCGCGACATTTTCGCAACCGCTCCGGTTGACCGCATTCTGGTCGAAACCGACGCGCCCTATCTTGCACCGCCGCCGCACCGCGGTCGGCGCAACGAACCGGCCTATACCGCCCATACCGCCAAGGTCGGGGCTGATATATTTGGCCTGCCCTACGAAGCGTTCGCCGCGCAAACGCAAGCCAATTTCGACCGGCTGTTTGTAAAGGTCGCCGCCTATCAGGCGGATGCGTGATGGCGAAGATCGACTTCACCATTCTCGGGTGTGGTTCGTCCGGGGGGGTGCCCCGGCTGGGCGGTCATTGGGGCGATTGCGACCCTGACAATCCCAAGAACACCCGCACCCGCTGTTCAGCCCTAGTGATCCGCACCGGTGAAGATGGTGGCGTCACCCGCGTCCTGATCGACACCTCACCCGATATGCGCCACCAGCTTTTGGCGGCAGGGGTTGGCACGCTGGACGGGGTTGTGTTCACCCACAGCCACGCGGACCACACCCATGGCATTGATGACCTGCGCATGGTGGTCTTCAACATGAAACAGCGTCTGCCTGTGTGGGCGGATGGCCCGACGCAAGAAGCCCTGCTGGCCCGGTTCAGTTATGCGTTTGTGCAGCCCGAAGGGTCCAGCTATCCACCGATCCTCGATCTGCACTCGATCACAGTTGGCAAAGGCGATGTGGTCATCGGTGGCGCGGGCGGCGATATCCGAATGACGCCCTTCGAAGTGCGCCACGGCATGATGGATTCACTGGGATTTCGCATCGGTGGGTTGGTGTACCTGCCGGATGTGAACGAAATTCCTGATGACGTGCTGCCCCTGCTTGAAGATCTGGATGTGTTCGTGCTGGATGCGCTGCGCCGATCGCCGCATCCCACGCATTTTCATCTGGATGAAGCGCTTGAATGGATCGACCGCGTCGGTGCAAAACAAGGTGTCCTGACCAATATGCATATCGATCTTGACCATGCCGCGGTCAATGCTGAAACCCCGCCTCATATCACCCCGGCCTATGACGGAATGACCATCAACGTTCGGGTTGAATGAGCACGCTTGTCAATATTGTCCTGCCGGTCTTCCTGGTGATCGGGTTTGGCTATTTTGTGCGTTGGCGGCGGATACTCGACGACGGGGCAGTTGATGGTTTGATGCGCTTTGCGCAATCTGTTGCGATCCCTTGCCTTCTGTTTCTGGCGATTGCCCGGCTGGACCTGAGCGCCGAGTTTGATCTGGCGTTGCTCAGCAGTTTCTATACGGGTGCCGTGTCGGGGTTCTTTGCGGGCCTGTTGGGCGCGCGGCTGTTGTTTGGACGTCCATGGCCAGATGCGGTGGCGTTTGGTTTCGTGACATTGTTTTCAAACTCACTCCTCCTCGGCTTGGTAATCACTGAACGCGCGTTCGGGCCAGGCGCGCTGGCCGGCAACTACGCCATTATCTCGATCCACGCACCGATCTGCTATGGTATCGGGATTTCGGCGATGGAGATCGCCCGCGCCCAAGGCGCCGGACCGCGAGAAACCATTCGTCAGATCGTGCGGGCAATGACACGCAACATACTTGTGCTGGCGATTGCCGCTGGTTTTGTGGTGAACCTTCTTCAAGTTCCGATGCCCGTTGTGCTGGATGATGCCCTGAGCCTGATTGGTCGTGCAGCTTTGCCGACCGCCCTCTTTGCGCTTGGCGGTGTTCTTTATCGTTACCGGCCCGAAGGGGATCTGCGGATCGTCAGCTATCTCTGCCTGATTTCGCTTGTCGTGCATCCCGCGATTACTTGGGGTCTGGGCCGCGCACTCGGCCTGAACGTGGATCAGTTCCGATCGGCGATCATAACGGCGGCATCTGCGCCGGGTATCAATGCCTATATCTTCGCCAATCTCTATGGCGTGGGCAAACGCGTGGCGGCGACCACCGTATTGGTGGCGACCGGATTGTCGGTGCTGACAGTCTGGGCCTGGTTGGCGTTATTGGCTGCCGCGGGGTTCTGAGGTCGGGCTGCGCCATGCGCATCCCGAACACGTTACAGTATCAATCAGGCGATCCACGATCTCGTAACGTATCCTCTTGCTCCGAATCGTCGTCACTCGTATTATCGACCACACGGTCAGCTTTAGTTGAGCGTGCTTTCGGGTCAGGGAGGACCACATGGACGCATTGATTTGCGACGCCGTTCGCACCCCCATCGGGCGCTACGGTGGTGCTTTGTCGCAAGTGCGGGCCGATGATCTGGCCGCGCTGCCCATCGCGGCCCTGTTGGAACGCAACCCTGATGTGAACTGGGCAACCGTGGACGACGTGATCTTCGGATCGGCAAACCAGGCAGGGGAAGACAACCGCAACGTGGCGCGCATGGCGGCCCTTTTGGCGGGACTTCCAGTTGACGTTCCCGGCACGACGATCAACCGCCTGTGTGCTTCGGGCATGGATGCGGTCGGTATGGCCGCACGCGGGATCAGGGCGGGCGACTATGAACTGTGCATCGCCGGCGGCGTTGAAAGCATGAGCCGCGCACCCTTCGTGATGCCGAAGGCCACATCGGCCTTCACCCGCGCCAACGCAGTTTATGACACCACCATCGGCTGGCGTTTCGTGAACCCGAAGATGGACAAGATGCACGGCACCCATTCAATGCCGCAAACGGCTGATAATGTGGCGGAAGACTATGCTGTAAGCCGCGAGGATCAGGATATTTTTGCCGCGCGCAGCCAAGCCCGTTGGGCGGCCGCACACAAGGCTGGAACCTTCGGTGATGAAATCATTCCCGTAACAATCCCGCAGCGCAAGGGCGACCCCGTCGTGGTCGATACAGACGAACACCCGCGACCCGGCACAACTGCCGAAAAGCTGTCGCAGTTAAGCGGCGTGAATGGCCCAGACCTGACGGTGACTGCGGGCAATGCCTCGGGCGTGAATGATGGCGCGGCGGCGATGTTGATCGCATCGGAAGCTGCCGCTGCAACGAACAATCTGACCCCAATGGCGCGCGTTGTCGGAATGGCTGCTGCCGGTGTCGCTCCACGCGTGATGGGTATTGGCCCTGTGCCCGCCTGCCGCAAGGTGTTGGCGAAAGCGGGGCTCACCATCGACGAGATGGATGTGATAGAATTGAACGAAGCCTTCGCAGCCCAAGGTCTTGCCACCTTGCGCGAATTGGGCGTTGCGGATGATGACCCGCGCGTGAACCCCAACGGTGGTGCCATCGCACTTGGCCACCCGCTTGGCATGTCTGGTGCGCGCCTTGTCCTGACAGCCGCTTACCAACTGAAACGCACAAGCGGGCGCTATGCGCTGTGCACCATGTGCGTGGGCGTAGGCCAAGGTGTCGCCCTTATTCTGGAAAGGATCTGACGATGTATGCTCAATTGGTGAAAACCGCAGGCACAGGCGTGAAGAGCCGCGAGGAAATGTCTGACGAAGAACGGAACTTTCAGGATCGCGTTGACCGGGATGAGAAGATCGAACCAAAGGATTGGATGCCGGATGACTACCGCGCGACGCTGATCCGCCAAATCGGACAGCATGCCCATTCCGAGATCGTCGGTCAGCTGCCCGAAGGCAACTGGATCACCCGCGCACCGACCCTGGAGCGCAAAGCCATCCTTCTGGCGAAAGTGCAGGACGAGGCTGGGCATGGCCTGTATCTTTACTGCGCGGCTGAAACACTGGGGGTCACACGTGACGAACTGACCCAGGAGCTTTTGTCAGGCCGCATGAAATATTCCTCGATCTTCAACTACCCCACCTTGAACTGGGCTGATATTGGTGCGGTGGGCTGGTTGGTGGATGGTGCTGCGATCATGAACCAGGTGCCGCTGCAACGCACATCCTATGGCCCTTATTCACGTGCTATGATCCGCATTTGCAAGGAAGAAAGTTTCCACCAACGCCAAGGCTACGACATCATGATGAAGATGGCGCAAGGCACCGAAGCCCAGCGCCGTATGGCGCAGGACGCGCTGAACCGCTTCTGGTATCCGTCCCTGATGATGTTCGGCCCGTCCGACAAGGACAGTGTGCATTCAACGCAATCGCTGGCATGGAAAATCAAGATCGACACCAATGACGAGTTGCGTCAGCGTTTTGTCGATCAGACCGTTCCGCAGGCAAATTACCTTGGCCTGACAATCCCGGACGAAAACCTGAAATGGAACGAGGAACGCGGCGCGCACGATTTTTCGGAACCCGACTGGACCGAGTTTTTCAACGTCATCAAGGGCAAAGGCCCCTGCAATGTTGAACGGATGGAGGCCCGCGTCAAAGCTTGGGAAGACGGTGCATGGGTGCGCGACGGGCTGTTGGCCCACGCCCGCAAGAAAACCGCTGCCCGAACAGCCGCTGAATAAGGAAAGATCAGATGTCCAAAGAATGGCCCCTCTGGGAAGTATTCATCCGTGGTCAACACGGGCTGAGCCACCGTCACGTGGGCAGTCTGCACGCCCCGGACGAAGAAATGGCAATCAGGAACGCGCGCGACGTCTATACCCGCCGCAACGAAGGCGTGTCGATCTGGGTGGTTGAAGCGCGCCACATCGCGGCCTCTAGCCCCGAAGAAAAAGGCCCGCTTTACGAGCCGTCGAACGCGAAAGTTTACCGCCACCCGACCTTCTTCGACATCCCAGATGACGTGGGGCATATGTAATGGAAGACCAGAACGCTCGCTTCGAATTTCTGCTCAGGATGGGTGACAACAGCCTGATCCTTGGCCACCGGATCAGCGAATGGTGCGGCCATGCGCCCGTGCTGGAAGAAGATATTGCGCTGGCCAACACGGCACTGGATCTGATCGGCCAGACGCAGATGTGGCTGGGGCTTGCCGGCGAGGTTGAAGGCAAGGGGCGCTCGGCCGATGATCTCGCTTTTCTGCGCGACGCCTGGGACTTCCGCAATGTTCTGTTGGTTGAACTGCCGAACGGAGACTTCGGCCAGACCTTGTTGCGCCAATTTCTTTATGATGCGTGGTCGTCGATCACGTTGGGGCGTCTGACGGCAAGCGCGGATGCACGTGTCGCTGAAATTGCGGCGAAAGCCGCGAAAGAGGTCGCCTATCACGTCGAACGGTCGGGCGACACGGTGGTTGGCCTTGGTGACGGCACCGAGGAAAGCCATGCCCGGATGCAGGCTGCGCTGGATCACCTCTGGCCCTATGTGGGCGAGATGTTTGACGGTGACGACGTGGATGCGGCCATGGTCGACGCGGGCATTGCCCCCGACCCCGCATCCTTGCGCACCGAGTATGACGTGTTTGTCAGCAAGGTCTTGACCCATGCCACGCTGACCATCCCCACGGATGTGTTCCACCACAAAGGCGGACGCACAGGCTACATGCACACCGAGCATCTGGGGCACCTGTTGACCAGCATGCAATGGCTGCAACGTGCTTATCCAGGTGCGACCTGGTAATGGGACAGCCGTCGGTTGATACGATCTGGGACTGGCTGGACCAAGTGCCTGATCCCGAGATTCCCGTGATCTCACTGGTCGATCTAGGCATCATTCGGGACGTCAAGTGGGAGGGCGACGTGCTGAACATCGCTGTCACTCCGACTTACTCCGGCTGTCCGGCAACCACGATCATCAACCTCGATATCGAAACCGCCCTGCGCGCACACGGGATCGAAAAGTTGGCATTGCATAAACAATTGTCCCCTCCGTGGACCACCGACTGGCTGACCGACAAGGGTAAGGCGGCGCTTGAGAAATTCGGCATCGCCCCCCCGTCCGTCAAAGGCGAACCTGATCGCTGCCCCAACTGCGGCGGCCACGATCTGGAACGCACAAGCCAGTTCGGTTCGACCCCCTGCAAGGCGCTGTGGCGATGCCGCGACTGCCTGGAACCATTCGATTATTTCAAGTGCATCTGACTGCATCGAGGAGACCCAACATGGCGCGCTTCCACAGCCTGACCGTGACCGACATCCAGAAAACCATCCGCGACGCGGTAGTGGTGACGCTGACCCCGGACGATCCTGAGGCCTTCAACTATACCCAAGGGCAATACCTGACCTTTCGCCGCGACTTCGACGGGCAGGAATTGCGCCGGTCCTATTCGATCTGTTCAGGGCTGGACGATGGCAAGCTGCAAGTTGGCATCAAGCGGGTCGATGGCGGCGCGTTCTCAACCTGGGCGAACGAGGACTTGAAGCCGGGCGACACCGTTGAGGCCATGTCCCCCATGGGCAATTTCTTTGTGTCTTTGGCACCCGATCAGGACCGTCATTATCTGGGTTTTGCGGGCGGGTCAGGCATCACACCGGTGCTGTCGATCATCAGGACGACACTTTCCCGCGAACCGAATGCCCAGTTCACGCTGGTCTATGCCAACAGGGCGATCACCACCATCATGTTCCGCGAAGAACTCGAAGACCTCAAGAACCGCTATATGGGGCGCTTCAACGTGATCCATATTCTTGAAAGCGACGCACAGGACATCGACCTGTTTACCGGGCTGGTGGACGAAGCGAAATGCGCGCAGTTGTTCAAGCATTGGATCGACATCAGGGCCGTCGACACGGCCTTCATCTGCGGTCCGGAACCGATGATGTTGGGCATCGCCCGCGCACTTCGCGACCACGGGCTGGATGACGCGCAGATCAAATTCGAGCTGTTCGCCTCTGGCCAACCCGGTCGGGCGGCCAGGAAGGCTGCCAGCAAGACCGCCGTCAAGGGCGACGGGATCGAAGCGGTGATTGCCTTGGATGGCTCCAGTCGGACCTTCACGATGGACTCCGAAACCTCGATCCTTGACGCGGCCTTGGCCAACGACATCGACGCACCTTATGCTTGCAAGGCCGGGGTCTGTTCGACCTGTCGCTGCAAGGTCATCGAAGGCGAGGTCGAAATGCTGACCAACCACGCTCTTGAAGATTACGAGGTCGAGAAGGGCTATGTCCTGTCCTGCCAATCCTACGCCAAATCGGCGCGCGTCGTCATCGACTACGACCAGTAACCCCCAATGGAACGGAGACCGCTATGTCTGAGATGAGCATCACCGATTATCTGGCCCAAGGGGGCGTATTGACCGCACCGGGCAACGTGCCCGCGCGCTATCGGGCCGAACTTATGCGCCTGATGGCCACCTTCGTGGACAGCGCGCTGGCGGGGGCAGCGGGCTTTGCCGATATCGTCAATCAAGGACCCGGCATCAAGGAACGCATCGCAGCCTCAAAAATCGTGCTGGAAAAGACCGACAATGCCGACAAGGTGCTGTCGATCATGGGCGAATTTGGCGCTGATACTGCCCGCTATGCCAACCACCACCCTTGGACGGATCGCTTGGCCCGCGACGCCGACATCGGCACCTCGCGCACGGATACGGACATGCGGCTGGCCGTCTTCAACTACCCGCTGGAAGGCTGGTCGGATGCAGTGGTGATGAACCTTCTGATGGGGCTGGCCGTCGGTGTGCAAATGGGTGAATTCAAGCGGGTGTCCTATGCGCCGTTGGCTGATGTTTTCCGCGCCATCGCCCCCATCGAGGCGCGCCACGCTGAATTGGCCGCCGAAGGAATTGCCCGACTGATCGAGAGCGGCACCGACATCGCGACACTGCAAGCGAGCGTCGATTACTGGTGGCCCCGTGTGGCGGCCAGTTTCGGCAAGGACATCTCGACCCGCGCGACGCAATTGCAGGCTTTTGGATTGCGCAATTCGACCAATGCAGAACTGCGCGAAGAATGGGAAGCAACAGCCGCGACAGAGCTTTCAAAACTTGGCCTAAGCGCGCCCTGAGCCGCCCGCCCCTGACATTTCCGACGAAGGACAGAGCATGACCCTGATGAAAGTCTCCAGCTTCGCGGCTGGCAAATGGATTGCCCCCGGCACCAATGCGCGCCCGATCGCCTCGGCCATCACCGGCGCGAAAATCGCCGAGGCCGGTGGGGCGGATATCAACAAGCAGGCGATGCTGGATTATGGGCGCAATGTGGGTGGCCCGGCCCTGCGTGCAATGGGATTTCACGACCGCGCCAAGATGTTAAAAGCGCTGGCCGCCCATCTGGGCGAGCACAAGCAGGCGCTTTATGACCTGAGCTTCGACACCGGCGCGACGCAGTCCGATCACATGATCGACATTGATGGCGGCGTCGGCACGATGTTTGTGTTCGCCTCCAAGGGCCGTCGCGAAATGCCGGACGGCCAGATCTATCTGGACGGCGAGATCGAACAACTTAGCCGCAATGGCACCTTCCTTGGCATGCACATTGCAACGCCTCTGCAAGGCGTGGCCGTGCACATCAACGCGTTCAATTTTCCGGTCTGGGGGATGCTTGAAAAACTCGCCCCGACCCTGTTGGCGGGCGTGCCTGCCATCGTGAAGCCTGCGACCTCGACGTGCTACGTAACCGAAGCCGCAGTGCGCATCATGCTGGACAGTGGCATTCTGCCCGATGGCGCGTTGCAGTTGATTTCCGGTGGCACGGGCGATTTGCTGGATCGGCTTGGCCCGCAAGATATCGTCAGCTTCACCGGCTCGGCGAAAACTGCCAGCATGTTGCGATCAAACCCGAACATCCTGAAGAACTCTGTGCGGTTCGTGGCAGAGCAAGACAGCTTGAACGCCTCGATCCTTGGCCCGGATGTCACGCCGGACACCCCGGAATTTGACCTTTTCATCAAAGAGGTGCACCGCGAGATGACCACGAAGGCGGGTCAGAAATGCACTGCCATCCGCCGGATCATTGCCCCCGGCGCACAGGTTCAAAACGTAATCGAAGCGTTGTCGGCCCGGTTGGACAAGACCGTGATCGGCGACCCGCGCGATGAAACGACCCGTATGGGCGCGCTGGTCTCGGCTGGACAAAAAACCGACGTGTTGGAAAAAGCCGCGGCCATCGGATCAGAGTGCAAACTGGTCTATGGCGACCCGGACGACAATAACTTTGCGGGCGATGTGGATGCAAGCGCCTTCGTCAAGCCGATGCTGTTCCACTGCGAAGCCCCCGACACCGCGACGGTGGTGCACGAGACCGAAGCGTTCGGCCCTGTCTCGACCATCATGGGCTATCGGGATATTGCCCATGCCATCGCACTTGCCAACAGGGGCGAAGGATCGCTCGTGGCTTCGGTCATCACAGCCTCCGGCGACGTGGCGCGCGATGTGGCGATGGGTGCAGGCGCGTTCCACGGACGCCTTTATTTCAACAATGCGACCTCGATGAAGGAAAGCACCGGCCACGGCTCTCCCCTGCCCCATATGGTCCACGGCGGTCCCGGCCGCGCGGGCGGCGGCGAGGAAATGGGCGGCGTGCGTGGCGTTCTGCATTACATGCAACGCACCGCCATTCAGGGCAGCCCCGACATCCTGACCGCCATTGGCGGCAAATGGGTGCCCGGCGCGACCGAAATCAAAGGCCCCGCCCACCCCTTCACCCGCACGTTCGGCGCGCTTTCGATCGGAGAGACGTTACATTCCAAGTCGCGCGAAATCTCGACCGATGACATCGAGCATTTCGCGCATTTCACCGGCGACACCTTCTATGCGCATATGGACAGCGACGCGGCGAAGCGGAACCCGTTTTTCCCGGATCGCGTAGCGCATGGCTATCTGCTCCTGAGTTTTGCAGCGGGTCTGTTCGTCGAACCCAACGAAGGCCCGGTTCTGGCCAACACGGGGCTGGACAACCTGCGCTTCATGAAACCGGTCGAGGCGGGCGACAGCATCAAGGTTCGGCTGACGGTCAAGGCCAAGACCCGTCGCACGGATAAGTATGGCGAAGTGCGCTGGCACGTCACGCTTACCAATCAGAATGACGAGTTGGTGGCGGAATACGAACTTCTGACCATGAACGCCTATTGACGCCCCATGGACCCGCCCACGATCCCTGATGATGTCCAAAGCGTCCTGTCCCATATCCGGGGCGATGGAGACTTGCGCGTCTGGTCAGTGATCGTGTCCATTATGGGGGACATGGCACGTGGTCCCGGCGACGTTGTTTCCGGCACCACATTGGGCGTGTTGATGGGTGCGCTCGGCATTCGGCCAGAGGCGACACGGGTCGCACTTCACCGGCTGAGGAAAGATGGCTGGATCACCAGCCAGCGCGCTGGTCGCGGATCGCTTTATTCGCTGACAGACCACGGGCGCACGCAGACCAATGCTGTCGCTGACCGGATATATGGGCCCGGTCTGCCCGGTCCTGTCCAGTTGCACATGGCCGTGTCGCTGCTGGCACCAGACCGACAGGGCTGCGAACAAGCGCTGATGGCGCAAGGGTTTACGGAACTCACGCCGGGTGTCTTTCTTGGCCCCAACCATCCGATCAACACTGAGGGGTTGGTGCTTTTTTCAGACAGCGCCCCCACTCTGCCCGACAATATCCTCCAACTGTTGCTACCAGACGCTGTTCGAATGGAAGCGCGTTGCTTTGCAAAAGCTTTGGATGGTGCGCGAAATCTGGTTCACGCCGATCTGGCACCTCTTTCACGCGCTGCGCTGCGTCTTCTTATCCTCCACCGCTGGCGCCGTATCGCCTTGCGTCTGCCCCCCCTGCCACTGACAGCCCTTTGGCCAAATGCGCAATTGCGAACCGAAGTGCAAATGCAGTTGAAAAAGCTCGGCCCAATTGATGTGAACGCTCTGCCTGTTTAGCAAACGCCACGGACTGCACAGTCCAATATTGTCGCCAGATGGGTAAATGGGTTGTGCTGGCATCATTAATTCATTAATTCTCGAATTATGGAAATACTGATTCCCCATCGCTTATCCACTCTCGGCCATCCTCAGCGACTGGCCGTATTCCGGCTTCTCATGCGTCGCTATCCCGACCGGGTTCCGGCGACCGAAATCGCACAATCGCTCGATCTGAAACCGAACACGCTGTCGGCCTATGTCAACGCGCTCATGCAGGCCGGTCTGGTCACGCAAACACGCGTTGGCACCTCGCTGCGCTATGCTGTCGATACCGAGGCTGTACGCGAGACCTTCGATTATCTGCTGCTGGATTGTTGCCGTGGCCGCCCGGATATCTGCTTGCCCGACCATGATCCCGACCGCCAACGGGAACCTGCTGTCGCTGACCGCAAATACAACGTCCTGTTCATCTGCACCGGCAATTCCGCCCGTTCGGTCTTTGCCGAAACGATACTGACTTCGTTGGCTGGTGATCGCTTTGTCGCTTACTCCGCAGGCACTGCGCCGCGCTCTGACCTGAACCCGTTTGCAATCGCCCTCCTGAAGCAGAAAGGGCACGACGTGTCCAAGCTCAGGTCCAAGAATATCGCCGAATTCCAGACTGGCGATGCGCCGACATTCGACTTCGTGTTCACGGTTTGCGATCAGGCCGCAAACGAAGACTGCCCAGCCTGGTCAGGTCAGCCCGTCAGCGGCCATTGGGGGATGCCTGATCCGGTAAAGACAGCAGGGTCCGACGCCGAAAAAAACCTGGCCTTTCAACAGGCTTATGGCGCGCTATACAACCGGATTACGGCCTTCGCCGCGCTGCCGATGGCGTCTTTGGACCGGATTTCGTTGCAAAAGGCCGTCGATGACCTCGGACACATGGATTAAGGAATCACAGAATGACCGTATATGCGTTGAATGGGCTTGGCCGGATCGGCAAGCTGGCGCTCAGACCGCTTCTTGAACGAGGTGCGGAAATCGCTTGGATCAACGATGCGATCGGCGACCCCGAAATGCACGCTCATTTGCTTGAATTCGATACAGTGCATGGCCGTTGGCAGGCCGAGTTTTCCCATGATGCGGACAGTGTCACCATTGACGGGCTGCGACTGCCATTCATCGGAACGCGCAATATTGCCGAACTGCCCCTTGATGGTGTCGATGTCGTGATTGACTGCACCGGGGCTTTCAAAACGCACGCAAAACTCACACCGTTCTTTGAAGCGGGCGTGAAGAAGGTGGTGGTGTCGGCCCCGGTCAAGGACGCCGACGCCGCGAACATCGTCTATGGCGTAAACGAACAGACATATGACCCTGACCGCCACCGCATCGTGACGGCGGCAAGTTGCACCACGAATTGTCTGGCGCCGGTCGTAAAGGTCATCCATGAAAACCTGCGCATCAAACATGGGTCAATCACAACGATCCATGATGTGACCAACACGCAAACCATCGTGGACCGACCTGCGAAAGATTTGCGGCGGGCAAGGTCAGCGCTGAACTCTCTTATCCCGACGACGACCGGCAGCGCCACGGCAATCACGCTGATCTATCCAGAACTTAAAGGACGTTTGAATGGCCATGCGGTTCGGGTGCCGCTTTTGAACGCCTCGCTTACCGATTGCGTGTTCGAAGTCGAAAGGGCAACCACCGCCGACGAGGTCAACGCGTTGTTCAAAGCGGCGGCAGATGGCCCGCTCAACGGTATTCTGGGCTATGAAGAACGCCCGCTCGTGTCGGCCGACTACACCAATGATGAAAGGTCCGGCATCGTCGACGCCCCTTCAACCATGGTGGTGAATGGCACACAGGTGAAGATCTATGTCTGGTATGACAACGAGATGGGGTATGCCCATCGTTTGGTCGACGTGGCCGTGATGGTTGGGGAATCGGTGTGACCGACGCCCCTTCCCGCCCAGAGGGGTTGTCGGCCTATATCGTGGTCACGGTAGCCTATTGGGCCTTTATGCTCACCGATGGTGCGCTCCGAATGCTGGTGCTTCTGCATTTCCATGGGCTGGGGTTTTCACCCGTGCAATTGGCCTATCTGTTCGTGCTATATGAAATCGCGGGCATGGTGACAAATCTGGGCGCAGGATGGATCGCTGCCCGGTTCGGACTGACTTCGACTCTCTTTGCGGGGCTTGGCCTTCAGGTGCTTGCGCTTTTGGCACTGGCGCTGCTTGATCCAAACTGGGCAATTGGCCTGTCTGTGACATATGTCATGGCGGTTCAGGGTGCGAGCGGAGTCGCCAAGGATCTTGCCAAGATGTCGTCGAAATCGGCGGTCAAACTGCTGGCGCCGGCCAAGGCGGGCGGATTGTTCCGCTGGGTCGCGCTGCTGACCGGTTCAAAAAACATGGTCAAAGGGGTCGGCTTCTTGTTGGGCGCCAGTTTGCTGGCCACCTTTGGGTTCGTCCCGGCCGTGCTCGGCATGGCTGCAATTCTGGCAATCATCCTTGTTGCTGCGCAAACGGCCATGCCACCCGGCCTGCCGAAAGGACGAAAGGGCGCGAAATTTTCCGAAGTATTCTCGAAATCATCAAATGTGAACTGGCTATCTTTGGCGCGGGTCTTTCTGTTTGGCGCACGCGACGTCTGGTTCGTGGTCGGTATCCCCATTTATTTCTACGCGGTGCTGTCAGATGGCAGCGAGCAAGGCAACCGCGCGGCGTTCTTCCTGATCGGCTCGTTCATGGCGCTGTGGACCATCCTCTATGGCGCTGTTCAAACCGCGGCACCCAAACTGCTTCGGGCAACCGAACGCTCCGAGGCATACCTGATCAGCGGCGCACGGCACTGGGCATGGGGGCTTTCGGTTGTTCCTGCTTTCCTGACATTGATGGCCTTTGCCTTTCCACATCCCCAACCGTGGCTGACCGCCATCTTGATTACGGGGCTGCTTCTGTTCGGCGCCATCTTTGCCGTCAATTCATCGCTTCATTCCTATCTGATCCTGACGTTCACCCGGACCGAGCGGGTCACGATGGATGTCGGCTTTTACTACATGGCCAATGCCGCCGGACGCCTGCTGGGAACCGTCTTATCTGGTCTGACCTTTCAGATCGGTGGGCTTGTGATGATGCTGGGCACGGCAACCGTGATGATTTCTTTCTCAGCCATTGCGGTCAGCTTTCTGAAGCCACCATCGAAGCCGGGGCGTGATTTAGCGGGCACCTGATCCCTACCAACTCTTGGAAGTTTTTTCCGGGCTTACGCCACTCTTTGCTTTTTCTGAACCGGCTCACGACGTGGGACGACATGCAGACGATGGCCGATTTCCCCGATGGAAATCCCGACTACGAAAGAACCGTTTGGCCTGTTCGCGCGGGTGCATGGCACGCGGCGCAGGCAGCGATTTCGGCGCGTTGTCGGTTTGCTATGTCATGTGCCCCGCAACGTCCCCATCGGATGACCGAGCTTGCCAAACAGGTGCGAGACATCCTCGATCTTCTATGCAATCAAGTGAACGACAATGCCTTCGCGTTGGAGTTGCGCGTGACGCGCATCTCGTTGGCAAATCGGCATCCTGGAACGCGGTGGCGGCAAACCAGACCGCGAGGGCCGCGACTGCTGCATCAAACCGCTGCGTGAACTGGGCGGGGTCGAGGCGATCACCATCTGCCGATCTTCCGACGACACATACGCGGTCAGACTGGCCTTGGGGTTGTCAAAGGCAATGATGCGTTCGGGCGTGGATTGGGCGTGTTGGTCATAAAGGTATCCCGATCGTTGATTATTCGTGGCCGCGAAGGCCGTCACGCTTTCGCACAGGGGACGCACAGGGGACGCACAGGGGAAGCGCACAGGGGCAAAGATCATTCCCTTTTAGCCCAGCGCCACGCCCTTGCGCCCGGCCAGATCGACAAAATACTGCCACGCCACGCGGCCAGATCGTGCCCCGCGCGTTGCTTGCCATTCAATCGCTTCTGCCCGCAACGTGTCGTCGTCGATCGACACCCCATAGGCATCGCAATAGCCCCGGATCATGGTCAGATATTCATCCTGATCACAGGGATGGAAGCCCAGCCACAAGCCGAACCGGTCCGACAGTGACACCTTCTCTTCGACCGCCTCGGACGGGTTGATTGCCGAGGACCGCTCGTTCTCGATCATGTCGCGCGGCATCAGGTGGCGGCGGTTTGACGTGGCGTAAAACACCACGTTGTCGGGCCGCCCCTCGATCCCGCCATCCAGCACCGCTTTCAGGCTTTTGTAATGCTGGTCGTCATGGCTGAAGCTCAGATCGTCACAAAACAACAGGAACCGATGCGGCGCAATTCGCAGCAGACCCAGCAGGCGACTGATCGAGGGCAGGTCTTCGCGCTGCACCTCGACAATCTTCAACGCCTCGCCTCGGTTCAACACCTCGGCATGAACCGCTTTCACGAGCGAGGATTTCCCCATCCCCCGCGCGCCCCACAGAAGAGCATTGTTGGCGGGTAAACCACGGGCGAATTGCAGCGTATTCTCAAGCAGCGTATCGCGTGAACGATTGACCCCAATCAGAAGTTCAAGGGCAACGCGGTTGACATTGACCACAGGCTCCAGCCGGTCAGGAGACGTATGCCAGACAAACGCGTCAGCCGTCGAGAAATCGGGGACAGACAACGGCGCGGGCGACATTCGCTCCAACGCATTGGCAATGCGGGTCATGGCGTCCGCGTCATTCACTCGCCCTTCTCCACCTGACCCGGAACGTCTTCTTCATCAGCGTCAAACTCGGCCATCATCTCGTCTTCGCTGGCCTCGTCTTCGTCATCTTCGAACCACAGACCCTGCGCGCGCAAATCGGCTTCGCGCTTCTTTTCGACCCGTTTCACCAGTTGGATCGAAACTTCGTAAAGGCCATAGACGACGACAAACAGAATCACCTGCGTGATGACATCGGGGGGTGTCACCAGTGCGGCCAGCACAAGAATGCCAACAACCGCGTATTTGCGCATATCCGCCAGACCTTGCGAACTGACCAATCCCGCCTTGCCCATCAGAGTCAGCAAAACCGGAAGCTGAAAACACAGACCAAAGGCGACGATAAACTTGATCGTTAGACGCAGGTATTCCTGCACCGACCCCTGAAAGTCGATCGAGGCCGCCACATTGGTGTCGCCCACGGTCCCGGCTTGCTGGAAGCCCAGGAAAAAGTCAAAAGCCAAGGGCATGACCACATAAAATGCGAAGGAGGCACCGATAAGGAACATCGCAGGCGAGGCGATCATGAAAGGCAGAAAGGCGTTCTTTTCCGACTTGTACAGTCCCGGCGCCACGAACCGCCACAACTGATAGCTGATGAACGGAAAAGACAACACCAACCCGCCAAACAACGAGATCGAGATTGCCACGAAGAAACCTTCTTGCAGCTTGATCAGGATCAGCCCGCATTCGTCCTGGCCGCGTTCGGCCATTGTCGTACAGAGCGGTTCGGTCAGGAAATTGAAGATCGGGTTCCACACGGTGAAGCTAATCACCATGGCGACGATGAAAGCCAACGCCGAACGGATCAGGCGCGTGCGCAGCTCGGTCAGATGCTCGATCAGCGGGGCCGAGCTGTCTTCGATCTCGTCAGTATCGCTCATGCGTCAGATGTGTCCGTGGGTTTGCGCTTCGGGGCGGCCTTTGCTTTGGCTTTGACTTTGGACGTCGCCGCCGATGTCTTGGCAGGTTTCTTTGCCGCAGGTTTCTTCGCAGCGGTTTTCTTTGCGACGGGTTTCGACGCGGGTTTCTTGACGGGGACTTTTGCTACAGCCGGTTCGCCAACCGTCCGTTCCGAGGGGCGTTTCGACGGAGGTCGCTTGACCTTCAACATCTCGGCCTTGCGGGCCTCGTCAGCCGCTTTGCGATCCGCCGCCGATGTGGCGGTGGTGGTCTGGATTTTGCGTCCGGCAGCATCGCCGGCCTTGTCAGCCACCGATTTCTCGTCGCTGTCCTTTCCGTCCGCCTTCGCATCGGTCTTCTTTTGATCGCGAAGGGACTTGGCAGGATCCCACTTCTCGAACCCGTCTGCCGCCTTGTTCAGCGCATCCAGCCCCATCGCCTTTGGCGACGTGGCGGATTTGAAGGTCTCGGCAATGTCCTTGGCCCCGGCTTCGTCGGCGGCTTCATTCATCGCCTGACTGAATTCCCGGCCCATCTGGCGGGCACGCGCAGTGAAACGACCCAGCGTGCGGAACATGCCCGGCAGGTCCTTGGGACCAACCACAATCAGGGCCACAACCCCGATCACCAGAAGTTCGGAAAACCCGATATCAAACATGGGCAGCGCCCCCTAGCGGTCGGGCTTACGCCTTTTCCTTGTCTTTTTCTTCTTTCGGGGTGACATCCTTGGCGACATCAGCGGCCTGATCTTCGATCTCTTTCTTGCCGTCATCCACGCCCTTTTTGAACGCGGTGATGCCTTTGCCAACTTCTCCCATCAGCGAAGATATCTTGCCGCGGCCAAACAGAACCAGCACCACGATCGCGATCAGCAGAAGGCCCGGAAGGCCGATATTGTTGAGCATATTGTTCTCCCATTCGGAGGGGCGACCCGCCCGTCCACATCAATAACGCCTGCAACATTTATTGCTTCGCGGGCCAAGTTCAAAGCCCCAAAGCGCAAAACTGGCGGGAAAATGATGCGCGAAATGCGCGCAGGCGCGCTTTATCGCCCATCCGCGGCACTTCTGATCGCGCATTTCCAAGACTTGACGCCCGAGCGTTGCCGAAACGGCTATGGGCTGGGCGCGTCCGGTCCCGGCTTGTCGCTGTGTCGAAAGACAAAGCACCTGTCGCGCCGAATCGCAATCCAAAGTGGTGTGCCTGGTTGGGGCAGAAACACCGATGGGACTGAAGCAGTCAGGATGGAACCGTCGCCCTCCATGCGGAAATCCACCAGACTTTCCTTGCCGATGAACCGCGCACGATCCACAAGCGCGCGGGCCCAAACGCCGTGGTCATGGGTCGGGCTTGGCCCTTTGCCACCACGATCAAAGTCGATTTTCAGATGCTGTGGGCGGATCACGATGTCCACCTTGGCACCATCCGGCACGCCTGGGGCGAGAAACTGGCCAAAGGCCGTATCGGTCAACGCGCCTTCGACCACTCCGGTAATCACATTCACATCCGAAAAAAACGCCGCCGCATTCAAATCCACCGGGGCGTTGTAAATGTTGTAGGGGGCACCGCTTTGAACGATTTGGCCGTCCCGCATCAATGCGATCTCGTCCGCCATGCGCATGGCTTCTTCCGGTTCGTGCGTCACCAGAAGCACTGCCGCGCCTTCCTCTTTCAGGATACCAAGCGTTTCGTCTCGAATGCCGTCACGCAGTCGGTTGTCCAGCCCGGAAAACGGCTCGTCCATCAGCATGATCGACGGGCGCGGTGCCAAGGCGCGGGCCAGCGCCACCCGCTGTTGTTCGCCACCCGACAACTCATGCGGGAAGCTGTCTATGAACCGGGCCAGGCCGACTTTTTCAAGCAATTCGCGCACGCGCAGTCGTTTTTCCGTGCGCGAACCTTTCAACCCGAACGCCACGTTGTCTGCGACCGACAGATGTGGGAAAAGCGCAAAATCCTGAAACATAAGGCCAATCTGACGCTTCTCAGGGGGCACGAATACGCCCGGACCGGCGACCTGCTGGCCATCAATCCATACTTCGCCTGATGTCTGCTGATCCACACCTGCGATGATCCTGAGCGTTGTGGATTTCCCGCAGCCGGATGGGCCAAGCAGCCCTGTCACCTGCCCGGCCTGCAAAGACAGGGATACGCCACGCACGACGGGTCGCCCACCGAAATCTCGGCACAGATCGCGGATCTCCAGTCGCGCAGTGGTCAAATTGGCACCATCCATCGTCGCAAGGTCTTTCCTTTGCAGTTCCCGCAAGTGCGGGCTGATACCCGATGAATTCCATCAGGCTTTCAACCGGGCATATCAGCCCATTTTTTGCCCCGCAAGCCCAACGCGGTTTTGTCGCAGATACGACACAGCCCAAGGTCAGACCGTCGCTTTCGGCCTAGCCTTGGCAGGCAAAACCCCGATGCTGGTCAAAACCCCCGAGGTCCTGATGCGTTTTCTGATTTCCTTTGCGCCGCTACTTTTGTCGGTCATTCTGCTGCAACTGAGTTCGGGGGGCGTGGGGCCGCTGGATGCGCTGTCCGGGCTGAAGCTTGGCTTTACAAAGGCAGAGATCGGGATGCTCGGCTCGGCGCATTTTGTCGGTTTTTTCGTCGGCTGCTGGTGGGCACCGCGCCTGATGGGCAGCGTCGGCCACGCCCGCGCGTTTGCCGGGTTTACCGCGATGGGCGCCATTGGGCTGTTGGCGCACATGCTGTGGGTTGATCCCGTGCCTTGGGCGGTCATGCGCATCGCGACGGGGCTCAGCATCGCCGGTGCCTATACGGTGATCGAGGCGTGGATGAATGCGAGCATCACCAATGAAACCCGCGGCCGCGCGATGGGGGGCTATCGCGCGGTTGATCTGGGTGGATCGCTGGCCGCGCAGCTTCTGATCGGCGTGTTGGAGCCTGCGCATTACGTATCCTACAACGTGCTGGCGCTAACCTGTTGCGCCGCGATCCTGCCCTTGGCCCTGACACGCGCACCACAGCCCGAAACCCCCAGCACACCACGTCTGCGTCCAATCCTGGCGTGGACCTGCTCGCCCTTGGCCGTGGCGGGTGTGATCGTGGCGGGTATCACCTCGGCCGCCTTTCGGATGGTTGGCCCCGTTTACGGGCAAGAGGTCGGTCTGGCCACCGGACAACTGGCCTGGTTTCTGGCCAGTTTCGTCCTGGGCGGCGCATTGGCGCAGCTTCCCGTGGGCTGGCTTGCGGACCGATATGACCGGCGCTGGGTGCTGATCTGGTTGTCGGCGGCGGCCATCCTAAGCAGTGGGATAACGGTCATGGCCTCGGACATGGGACAAAGCGTGGCCTTTGTGACGGCAGGGCTGTTCGGCTTCACCACGTTCCCGATCTTCTCGATCTCGGCCGCCCATGCCAACGATTTTGCGACCAGCGAACAAAGGGTCGAGCTGTCGGCGGCGCTGATGTTTTTCTATGCAGTCGGCGCCATTGCCTCGCCCCTGGTGGCGTCTGGCCTGATCGAACGCTTCGGCCCCCCGGCCTTGTTTGCATTTATTGCCGTCGGGCATCTTGGCCTGATCGTGTTTGGTCTGGCCCGCAGCCGCCAACGCCCGACACGCGAGGTGCGGACGCCTTACACCTATACGCCGCGCACGTCGTTCTCGATGGGGCGGATGTTTGGCAAACTGCGCGACCGTAGCTAGTCAAACCGGATGGGTCGTCACGTGGGCCGAAGCTCTGGCATTGCTGAAAGGCTTGGCGTATACGGCCCGCAAACCAACAAGACGACCGCAGAACCGGAGCTCACATGAACCGCGTCCTTATCACCTCGGCGATTCCCTATATTAACGGGATCAAGCACCTCGGCAATCTGGTCGGCTCGCAATTGCCTGCTGACCTTTACGCCCGCTATAACCGTGGTCGGGGCCGCGAAGTCATGTTCATATGCGCCACCGACGAACACGGCACCCCCGCGGAACTGGCCGCCGCAAAGGCGGGCAAACCCGTGGCCGAGTTCTGCGCCGAAATGCACGCCGTTCAGTCCCGGATCGCCGACGGGTTCCAGCTTTCATTCGACAATTTCGGTCGATCTTCGTCCGAGCGAAACCGCAAGCTGACCCAGCATTTCGCTGGCAAGCTGGCAGAGAATGGCTTGATCGAGGAAGTGTCGGAAAAGCAGGTCTATTCCCACGCCGATGGCCGTTTCCTGCCGGATCGGTATATCGAGGGCACCTGCCCTAATTGCGGTTATGATGGCGCGCGCGGCGACCAGTGTGAAAACTGCACAAAGCAGTTGGACCCGACCGACCTGATCGAGCCGCGTTCGGCCATTTCCGGGTCGACCGACCTTGAGGTGCGCGAGACCAAGCACCTGTATCTGCGTCAGTCGAAGCTGAAAGATAGGCTGGACGCGTGGATCGACACCAAGACGGATTGGCCTGTTCTGACCACCTCGATCGCCAAGAAATGGCTGCATGACGGCGACGGGCTGCAAGACCGGGGCATCACCCGCGATCTGGACTGGGGCGTGCCGGTGAAAAGGGGCGACGAAGATTGGCCCGGCATGGAAGGCAAGGTGTTCTATGTCTGGTTTGACGCGCCGATCGAATACATCGCCGCCACCGCCGAACTGGCCGACAAGCTGGGCGCAGGCGATGATTTCTGGCAGCGCTGGTGGCGCACCGACAAGGGTGCGGATGACGTGCGTTACGTGCAGTTCATGGGCAAGGACAACGTGCCCTTCCACACATTGAGCTTCCCCGCCACAATCATGGGGTCGGGCGAGCCGTGGAAGCTGGTCGATTATATCAAGTCATTCAACTATCTGAACTATGATGGCGGGCAATTCTCGACCTCCAAGGGACGCGGCGTGTTCATGGATCAGGCGCTGTCGATCTTGCCCGCGGATTACTGGCGTTGGTGGCTCTTGAGCCACGCGCCCGAAAACTCGGACAGTGAATTCACGTGGGAAAACTTCCAGACCAGCGTCAACAAGGATCTGGCCGATGTGCTGGGCAACTTCGTCAGCCGTGTGACCAAGTTCTGTCGCTCGAAGTTTTCGGAAGCCGTGCCGGAAGGTGGCACCTATGGTGATCTGGAAAACGCCCTGATTGCCGATCTGACCGCCAAGACCCGCGCTTATGAAGGCCACATGGAAGCCATCGACGTGCGCAAGGCCGCGCAGGAGCTTCGGGGTATCTGGGTTGCAGGCAACGAATATCTGCAAACTGCCGCGCCCTGGACGACTTTCAAGACCGACCCGGACCAAGCCGCCGCACAGATCCGTCTGGCCCTTAACCTGATCCGGTTCTATGCGGTGCTGTCAGCGCCCTTCATTCCCGATGCCGCGAAAACGATGCTTGAGGCGATGAACTCGGAAGACGACAGCTGGCCCGACGACGTGCCCGCAGCCCTTGGCACACTGCCCGCCGGGCACAGTTTCACGGTACCCGAGAACGTATTCGCCAAGATCACGGACGAGGATCGGGAAAACTGGCAGGACCGGTTCGCAGGCACCCGCGACTGATCGTGCCAACACCCGGCCATGGCAGTCCCGAAAACCACGATGCCGACATACCTGATGTGGCGGGTGCATGACGGGTTCGCACCACATCTGGATTTTCGCTTTATTTTCCACCCAAACGGGCTATCTTTAACAAAACATAACAATAACCGGATATCCGCACCGGCAAGATGGGCATCAAGGGCAGCAAGACAGTGACGATCGCGAAGGGTAAGCCACGGCCAATACGGCTTTCACTTAGTGACAAACGATCCGTTCGCACGCAATTCGGCGCGCTTCCTTATCGTCTGAGAGACGGCAAGGTCGAGGTGCTGCTGATCACAACGCGCGGTTCAGGCCGCTGGATCATTCCGAAAGGCTGGCCGATGGACGGCGAAACGCCCGCCGGATCCGCCGCCAAGGAAGCATTCGAAGAAGCCGGTGTGGAAGGCAAGCTGAGCCATGATGTGCTGGGGTTCTATTCCTATTCGAAATCGCATGACGGCGGACGGTTGCCCTGTGTCGTTGCGGTCTTTCCCTTGAAGGTCAAAAAACAGCACAAATCCTTTCCGGAACAAGGCCAAAGGCGGCGCAAATGGGTGTCGCAGAAGAAAGCCGCGCAACTGGTTTGGGAACCTGAACTGCGCCGTATTCTCCGCGGTTTCGACCCGTCGGGTGCCAAACAAACCCAATAAAACCAGTCGGATCATCTGCCGCGGCTTGCACAGGCCCTGGCGGATCGCCATATATAATCGGTCAGGTAACTTCGGAAGACAAGATGATCCGCTACGCCTTGAAATGCGACCAGAACCACATGTTCGAAAGCTGGTTCCAGAACGCCGCAGCCTATGACGGGTTGCGCGCGGCGGGGCATGTTACCTGCCCGGAGTGCGGATCGGCCAAAGTGGAAAAAAGCCTGATGGCCCCCAAAGTGCGCCCGGCTCGTTCTGTGGCGACCGCGCCGGTTGCCGCCAATCCCGCGACGCCAACCACACTTGCCGCACCCAGTTCCGAAATCGAGGCCGAGATCGCCCGCCTGCGCGCCAGGGTTGAGGCCGAAAGCGAGTATGTTGGCGGATCGTTTGCCCGCGAAGCACGCGCCATGCATTTGGGCGACGCGCCTGAACGTTCGATCTATGGCGAGGCGAAACTGGCCGACGCCAGGGAATTGTTGGAGGATGGCGTGCCAGTGATGCCCTTGCCCTTCACCCCGACACGCAAATCGAACTGAGCCGCACGCACCCTGCCGCACCACGCGCAGTCTTGCGCTTTCCGCCTCCGCGCCCTAAACACGCGCGAACACGGGAAAACGGACGGGATTTGAGGCCAAGATGCCTATTCTGGTGATGAAATTCGGCGGCACCTCGGTCGCTACGCTGGACCGGATCCACCGGGCCTCGAAACGGGTCGCGCGCGAAGTGGCCAATGGCTATGACGTGATCGTCATCGTGTCGGCCATGTCCGGGCGCACGAACGAGCTTGTCGGCTGGGTCGAAGAAACCTCGCCACTGTTTGACGCCCGCGAATATGACGCCGTTGTCAGTTCGGGCGAGAATGTGACCGCCGGTCTGATGGCGCTGCGCTTGCAGGAAATGGATGTGCCCGCCCGCAGCTGGCAAGGTTGGCAAGTGCCGGTCAAAACCTCTGGTGTGCATTCGGCAGCACGAATACAGGACATCCCCAACGACAACATCATGGCGAAGTTTGGCGAAGGCATGCGCGTGGCCGTCGTGGCCGGGTTTCAGGGCATTGCCGATGATGGCCGGATCACCACACTGGGGCGCGGCGGATCGGACACCACCGCCGTGGCCTTCGCCGCCGCCTTTGGGGCCGAACGCTGCGACATTTATACCGACGTGGACGGGGTTTACACCACCGACCCACGCATTTCAGACAAGGCGCGCAAGCTGGACCGCATCGCATTTGAAGAAATGCTGGAGCTTGCCTCGCTGGGCGCAAAAGTTCTGCAAACCCGCTCGGTCGAACTGGCAATGCGCTATAAGGTAAAACTGCGGGTGCTCTCGAGCTTCGAGGAATATGACCCGGAAGCAGGCACGCTGGTCTGCGACGAGGAGGATATCGTGGAAAGTAAAGTTGTTGCAGGCGTCGCCTATCAACGCGACGAAGCGAAAATGACGCTGATCTCGGTGGCGGACCGCCCCGGCATCGCCTCGGCCATTTTCACCCCGCTGGCAGAAGCCGGCGTGAATGTCGACATGATCGTTCAGAACATCTCGGAGGAAGGTCGCACGGATATGACCTTCTCATGCCCCGTCGATCAGGTGGCACGCGCCGAAAAGGCGATGACGGATGCCAAAGCGCGCGGTGATATCAATTTTCACGACATCGTGGCCGACAAGGATGTAGCCAAGGTCTCGGTCGTCGGCATCGGGATGCGCAGCCACACGGGGATCGCCGCCAAGATGTTCGACGTGCTGTCGAAAGAGGGCATCAACATCAAGGTCATCACCACCTCCGAGATCAAGATCTCGGTGTTGATCGACCGCAAATACATGGAGTTGGCCGTGCAGGCGCTGCACGACGCGTTCGAGCTGGAAAAAGCTTGATCCGGCTCAGGGCCACCTGCGCAACCATCATGGTAAGAACACTTTCAGACACGGCCCGCCACACTTGGCGGGCCATCCTTTTCCGGTGCCGCCGGCTCGCGCGATCCAATCCGCGCACAGACACAAATTGCCGATCCCATTGGCAAATTGCTGAAATGACGGGCAATTGCGCGATATGTCGCCGCCTGCCAGAACCTGGCGCAAAAGAACGCAAGTAGTTTCTGGAAAACATGGCGTGCTACCATTACGGTAGGGGTCGCCCAAGTGGTTCGCGTTTCCGCCCGAATTCGGTTGGATCAATGACGCCCACAGGAACAGGGAACGGTAAGAATGGCAGAAAGCCAGCAAAGTGACAGTCGCAAACTTCTGGTCAAACTGCGCGAAACCCTCGCCTCGGCGTCGCAGGGGCAGGAGCGACTGGACAGAATCACGTCTCTGATTGCCGAGAGCTTGGGCGTCGAAGTGTGTTCAATCTATTTGTTTCGCGACAGCGAAACATTGGAGCTTTGTGCGACAGAGGGCTTGAAAGCCGAAGCGGTTCACCAAACCCGGCTGCGAGTCGGCGAGGGTCTTGTGGGGCGGGTGGCCCGTCGCGGACGCCCGATCAATACAAAAAACGCCCCATCCGAACGCGGGTTCCGCTATATGCCTGAGACCGGAGAAGAAATTTACTCCAGCTTCCTTGGTGTGCCGATCCAGCGTCTGGGTGAAAACCTTGGCGTCCTGGTCATCCAGTCCAAGGATGAACGCGAATATTCGGCGGACGAGCTTTACGGGCTGGAAGTCGTCGCCATGGTGCTGGCCGAAATGACCGAGCTGGGCGCGTTTGTAGGCGAAGGCGAGGCAATGGGAGCCCTGCACCAGCGCGCTACCACTTTCACGGGTGGCGTCGGACAAGAAGGCGCTGCCGAAGGCCATGTCTGGCTGCATGACCCACGCGTCGTCGTGACCAACCCGGTCGCCGATGACCCAGACGCGGAAAAAGAACGTCTGCACGACGGGATCGAGCAATTGCGGGTGTCGGTGGACGAGCTTCTGGCCAACACGCTGACCAAGGACAAAGACCAGATGCAGGTCCTTGAAGCCTATCGGATGTTTGCCAACTCGAAGGGCTGGCAACGCCGGATGGAAGAAGACATTGATCGTGGCCTGTCCGCCGAGGCTGCGGTTGAGAAAGAACAATCCGCCGCCCGTGCCCGAATGAGCCAGGTGCCCGACGCCTATCTGCGTGAACGCCTGCATGATCTGGACGACCTGTCCAACCGCTTGTTGCGGATCCTGACCGGCCAAGGCAAGGAAACCGGCGCGGAAATGCCCGAAAACCCGATCCTGATCGCCACCAATATCGGCCCCGGCGAATTGCTGGAATATGGGCGTGGTCTGCGCGGGATCGTGCTTGAGGAAGGCTCGATTGCCAGCCACGCCGCCATTGTTGCACGCGCGCTGGCTATTCCGTTGATCGTTCAGGCGGGTCGTATATCGACCGAGGCGCTGAACGGCGATCACATCCTTGTGGATGGTGAAAACGGGATCGTCCACCTGCGCCCGGAGGAAACCGTGGTCAATGCGTTTCGCGACAAGATGGCGATGGAAGCCGCGCAGCAGGAACGCTATCGCAGTCTGCGCGACAAACCGGCGATGGGTCTGTGTGGCACCGAAGTGCAATTGCACATGAACGCGGGGCTGATGGCCGATCTTCCGTCGCTTGAAAACTCGGGCGCGGCCGGGGTGGGTCTGTTCCGCACCGAGCTTCAGTTTCTGACCGTTGACCGCGTTCCGCGGCGCGGCGATCTGGCCGCCACCTATGCCCGCGTTCTGGACGCCGCCAAGGGCAAGAGGGTGGTGTTTCGCACGCTGGATATCGGGTCGGACAAGGTGCTGCCTTATATGAACCCGCTGGACGAACCCAACCCCGCACTTGGCTGGCGCGCGATCCGGGTCGGGCTGGACAAGCCCGGCGTCATGCGGATGCAATTGCAGGCGCTGATCCGGGCTGCGGCGGGGCGCAAACTCAGTGTCATGTTTCCCTTCATCGCCCAAACCGATGAATTTCGCGATGCCCGTGAAATGGTGTTGGCCGAGATCGAACGTGAGCGCGCGCTGGGTCATATTCTGCCAGAAAAGACCGAGATCGGGGCGATGCTGGAAACTCCATCCATGGTATTTGCCCCACAGCAGTTCTTTGAAATGGCGGATTTCATCTCGATCGGCGGGAACGATCTGAAGCAGTTCTTCTTCGCAGCCGATCGCGAGAACGAGCGTGTGCGCCGCCGCTATGACACGCTGAACGTTTCATTTCTGAACCTGATCGAAGAAATCGTGACTCGATGCGAGGCGGCCCGCACGCCCCTGAGCTTTTGTGGCGAAGATGCGGGCCGCCCCATCGAAGCGATCTGCTTCGCGGCGTTGGGGGTTCGGCATTTGTCCATGCGCCCTGCGTCAATCGGACCGGTCAAACATCTGATACGGCGCACAAATATCCTTGAACTTCGCGATGTCATCGACGAAGCCCGCCTGTCCGGTGCGCAATCTGTCCGCCCGGCGGTGCTTAAGCGACTGACCCGAAAAAAACCGGCGCAATCCTCGGTCGCTGTCTAGAGGTTGATGAAAATTTTCAGCAGTTATCACTTTGTTCACCAGTTTGGAACAAAACTGGAACAGAACAAGGAGAATCCTCATGCCGATCAGTTTTATCATCACCGGAATTTTCACTGGAACCGCCGCCGCAGCGCTCGCAATCAGCTTTGATATAGGGGCAATCTGGGCGTTCTTGTCATACGCTCTGTCTGGTGCCCTTGCGGTGCTGGGCGCGGCGGTCATCACGTCGGTTCGGCGTAACACATGGCCGCGCAAAATCTGGCATGACAGGCTGAACCGGATGGCCAGTCAATCCGGTGGCACCCATCAGGTGGATCTGTTTGCCGCGGTCAAGCGGGATCGACAGGTGCGGATGTAACCCGCGTGACTGATCCAGTGATGCCGTCCCAACTGCCGTCCTGAAGACGATAGGCCAACACGCGATCCGGGTTGGTCGGGGGCGGCATCACCACATTTTCAAGCTTTGAGAATCCAAACCGCGAGTAATACGGCGCATCGCCAACCAACATCACCCGATCCATCCCCAGATCCCGCGCCACCAGAAGGCTTTCACGGATCAGATGCCCGCCCAAGCCTTCGCCCTGACGGGTGGGGTGAACCGCGACGGGACCAAGAAGCAAAGCGTCGTGTGACCCGTTATCGCCGACAATCGAAACGGGCCAAAATCGGATGGCTCCCGCCAATATGCCCGCATCATCGCGCGCGACCAAAGACAGGTGCGCCACAGGTTCAACCCCATCGCGCAAACGATAGGATGACAAGGCTTCGCGTCCTGGCGCAAAGCACAGATCGTAAAGCGCCTCGACCTCCCACCAGTCTTTTTCGGTTTCTGCTGTCAGGTGGTACACCCGCTGCCCCTCGCCTTCTGTCGTTCTTTGCTGCTATCACGGCAACACGCAGAAAAGGAAGGGAGAAGCGGGTGTTCTATGAGCCGAAAGACGGGCACGGGCTGCCCCATAATCCGTTCAACGCGTTAATTGTGCCGCGCCCTATCGCGTGGATATCCACGCGCGGGGTGGATGGGGTTGAGAACCTTGCACCCTATTCCTTTTTCAACGGCGTCGCCTATGACCCGCCCCAGGTGATGTTCGCTTCGACCTCGGGCAAGGGCGACCGCGATCTTGGCAAGGACACGTTGGACAATATCAACACAACCGGTGTGTTTTGCATTCACATGGTCGGCGAAGATCAGACGGACGCGATGAACACCACATCAGGCAGCTATGCGCGCGATGTGGACGAGATTGCATTGGCAGAACTGGAGCGGGTCGAATGCACAACGATCCCCGCCTCGCGCCTACCCGCAGCCCCCGCTGCCCTGGAATGCCGGTTGACCCAGATCACCCGCCTGCCGGGCGATGAGAACCTTGTGTGCTTCGGTGAGGTCACGGGCATTCATCTGCGCGATGACTGCATGGTGGACGGGATGTTTGACATCACGCGGGCCCGCCCCCTGGCGCGGCTGGGCTATCGTGACTACACTGTTGTTACGGACAAATTCACCCTGAACCGTCCGGGTGAATAGACGCAAGCTCACCCGCCTGCTAAACTGATGCCACAACCATGGGGGGTGACATGAACAATTCGGCCTGATGTCTTCATTTCCGCTTTCAAGGAGGTCACATGCCGTTTTCCATGCCGGACGCCACGCGCGTCTACCCCGTTACCCTGCCCGATGGGTCGATCCATGCAGGCACGGTTTTCCTGTCCAATGTCATAGATCAGCCTAACATTGACATAGGCGCGTTCAGCTATGCCTCGGATTTCGATCCGCCGCCGCCCGATGGCTGGGCGACGCGGTTGGCTCCCTATCATTTCCCGAAGTCCGAGGGGCGGTTGAGCATCGGCAAGTTCTGCCAAATCGCCCATGGGGTGCGCTTCATCACCGCCGCCGCAAACCATGCCTTTGCCGGGCTGACCAGCTTTCCCTTTGGCATCTTCGCGCTGGACCAGGAACTCATGGCGCAACCAGACAGCCGCGACACAATGATCGGTCACGATGTCTGGTTGGGCTATGGCGCGATTGTCTGCCCCGCCGTCACCATCGGCAATGGTGCCATCATCGGCGCAGGCGCCGTGGTGCGCGCGGATGTTCCGGATTACGCCATTGTCACGGGCAACCCGGCGCACGTGGTCAAGATGCGCCTGTCACCCGATGATATCACGCGGATGAACCGTCTGGCATGGTGGGACTGGCCGGTTGAGCATATCGCCCGCGCGCGCGCGGCGCTGGAGGCGGGCGATGTGGATGGGTTGGAGGCGCTGGCACCTGACGCCTAGTGACTGCCCAGAATACCCGTGCGCACCGAATAATCGGCGGCCACCTCATAGTCGGGGTCATCATCACTGTCGACGATCAGGTGGCCCGCTTTTGTCAGCAACTTGTGACAATCCCGGCTCAGATGGCGCAGTTGAATTTTCTTACCCTCGGCCTCATATTTCAGGGCCACCGCCTCGATCGCTTGCAGAGCGGATTGGTCGACCACGCGCGAGCGGGCGAACTCGATCACCACAAGATCGGGGTCGTTCTTGACGTCAAACAGCTCAATAAATCCGTCGGACGATCCGAAGAACAGGGGGCCTTCCACGTCATAGACCTTGGCGCCGTCTTCTTCGCGCGTCACCGCGTGAATGCGCGCCGCCGCGTTCCACGCATATGCCAGCGCCGAGACGATCACACCGACGACCACAGCGACCGCAAGGTCTTCATAAACCGTCACTGCGGTCACCAGCAGGATGACGAACGCGTCGGTCTTGGGCACGCGGCGCAGGATGGTCAGCGAATTCCACGCAAATGTGCCGATCACAACCATGAACATGACGCCAACAAGTGCGGCCAGCGGGATCATCTCGATCCACGAGGACGCCGCAACGATGAACAGCAGCAGGAAAATCGCCGCCGCGATCCCCGCGATCCGGGTGCGCCCGCCAGATTTCACATTGATCATCGACTGCCCGATCATGGCACAACCGCCCATGCCGCCAAAAAAGCCGGTGACGACATTCGCCGTTCCCTGCGCAATACATTCCTGCGAAGCGCCACCACGATGACCAGTCATCTCGCCCACAAGGTTCAGGGTCAGAAGGCTTTCGATCAGACCGATTGCGGCAAGGATCACCGCGTAGGGCAGGATGATCCAAAGCGTCTCAAGCGTGAAGGGGGCCAGCATCGCCGGGGGATAGATCCCCTCGCCCGTGCCAAAAGGGTTGTGAAAGCTGGGCAAACCACCCTTGATTGACGCCAAATCGCCCACGGTGGGCACATTGATCCCAAAGGCGATCACGATGCCCGCGACGATCCCGATCCCCGCCAGAGGAGCGGGAATGACCTTGGTAAGCTTCGGCATACCCCAAATGATCAGCATGGTCAGGCCGACCAGGCCCAACATGCTGTAAAGCCGCAGGCCCGTCAGCCATTGCTCCGGGTTGTCCGGGTTCTTGAACTGCGTCAGCTGCGCCAGGAAAATCACGATCGCCAATCCATTCACGAAACCCAGCATCACCGGGTGTGGCACCAGCCGGATGAACTTTCCCCAGTGCATGACACCGGCAAAGACCTGCAAGATCCCCATCAGGACGACCGTGGCAAAAAGGTATTCCACCCCGTGCTTGGCCACCAGCGCGACCATCACCACCGCCAGCGCGCCCGTCGCCCCCGAAATCATGCCGGGCCGCCCCCCGATCACCGCGGTGATCAGCCCAACAAGAAACGCCGCATAAAGCCCGACGAGCGGGTGAACGCCAGCCACGAAGGCAAAGGCCACGGCTTCCGGCACAAGGGCCAAAGCCACGGTCAGGCCTGACAAGACCTCGATTTTGATGCGGTTGGGCGTCAGCTCTTCGGATTGCGACAGGCGCAGGTCGGGGCGTTCAATACGGGCGGCATAACGTGCCAAAAGGGCTCGGGGCATCGGGTTACCTCGTTTGGGGAAATCTGTTCGCGATGTGCGCTGACTACAGGCATTCGGTAGCGTAAACAATGCCCCATGCAGGATACTGCCTTGCATTTGCCGCATGGCAACAGGAGCATCGGCACGATAATCTGGCCACAAAAGCGCAAGGAGACAGGCATGGACATGCATATCGGGATCATCGGCGGCTCGGGTATTTACGAGATTGACGGGCTGGACGGTGCGCGTTGGCACCGTGTGGACAGCCCTTGGGGCACGCCATCCGATCAGGTTCTGACAGGACGACTGGGCGGGATGAAAATGTCCTTCCTGCCGCGGCACGGGCGCGGACATGTGCATGCGCCGTCGCACGTGCCCTATCGTGCCAATATCGACGCGCTGAAACGGCTGGGCGTCACGGATGTGATCAGCGTGTCGGCCTGTGGGTCGTTCCGTGAAAACATGGCGCCGGGCGATTTTGTCATTGTCGATCAATTCATTGACCGGACGTTCGCGCGCGCCACAAGCTTTTTCGGATCGGGTTGTGTGGCGCATGTGGGCTTTGCCCATCCAACCTGCGCGCGCCTGTCCACAGCCTGTGCCAAAGCGGCGCGGGCGGCGGGTGTCACCGTGCATGAGGGCGGCACCTATCTGGCGATGGAAGGCCCGCAGTTTTCGACCCTTGCTGAAAGCCGTCTCTATCGTGACCAATGGGGCGCGGATGTGATCGGCATGACCAACATGCCCGAGGCCAAACTCGCCCGCGAGGCAGAAATTTGCTATGCCTCGGTCGCGATGGTCACGGATTACGACTGTTGGCATCCAGACCATGATGAGGTCGACGTGGCGCAGGTGATCGCCACCCTGACCGGCAATGGCGACAAGGCGAAGCGCATGGTGGCGGGGCTGCCCGATCTGCTGGGGGTCAACCGTGAATCCTGCCCGCACGGATGTGACCGGGCGCTGGACAAGGCGATCATGACGGCCCCCGACAAACGCGATCCCGCGTTTTTGGCGAAGTTGAACGCCGTTGCGGGGCGGGTGCTGTGACCACGGGCCTCTTGCGTCAGTGCCGGGATTGCGCCAAACCGATGCCGATCAATTTGCGAAAGGCGTTCCCATGAACAAGGGCAAGACCGTCAAGGACTACATCCGCACCATCGTTGACTTCCCGCATGAAGGCATCCTGTTTCGCGATGTGACCACCCTGTTTGCCGACCCGCGCGGGTTTCGCATGGCGATAGACCAGATGCTGCACCCCTATGCGGGCGAGGAAATCGACAAGGTGATCGGGCTAGAGGCGCGCGGCTTTATTCTGGGCGGCGCGATTGCGCATCAACTGACCCTTGGTTTCGTGCCGATCCGCAAGAAGGGCAAGTTGCCAGGTGCCACGCTGTCTCAATCTTACACGCTGGAATACGGTGAAGCGGTTGTGGAAATCCATGATGACGCGATCCAGCCCGGCGAGAAGGTCCTGTTGGTCGATGATCTGCTGGCGACCGGAGGCACGGCTGAAGCGGGCATCAAATTGATCGAGCGGTTAGGCGGCGAGATTGTGGGATGTGCCTTCATTGTCGATCTGCCCGAATTGGGCGGTCGCAAGCTGCTTGAGGAAATGGGCATGGATGTCCATGTTCTGTGCGAATTCGAAGGGGCGTGAACCTCTTGTTAACGTCGATACGCTAATCCTATCATTGCCTGACAGGAGTTCAGGCGCTGCTTGCTGGCATGACATATCGTGCAACGCCCCGCCCCACCCTGGCGGGGCGTTTTCTTTTGCGGGTTGAAGCTTGTCTTTTGAAACTAATTGGCCGGAAAGATCACACCGGGGTTCATGATCCCTGAAGGATCAAGCGCATCCTTGATCCTGCGCATCGCGGCCAGCCGCGCGGGATCGCCATAGCGTTGCAATTCGTTTGGCTTCAAACGGCCAATGCCGTGCTCGGCGCTGAACGACCCGTCAAACTGCTGCACCAGACCATAGACAACATCGCGGACCTGCTTCCGCCAGGCGGTGAAATCTGACGCCGCCTGGCCGTCGGGCGGAAACACGTTGTAATGCAGATTGCCGTCGCCCAGATGCCCGAAAGCGTTGACCCGAAACGGACCAAGGCACGCAATGGCGGCATCAGCCTCGTCCAAAAAATCAGCGATGGCAGACAGGGGCAATGAAATATCGTGCGAGCTGATTGCTCCTATGGTCTTGTTGGCCAGCGGTATCTCTTCGCGCAGTTTCCACAAGGCGGCGCGCTGCCTGTCGCTTTGCGCGATCACCCCGTCGTCGCTTAGCCCCGCGCGTTCGGCCCCGCTAAACAATTGGGCCAGCTCCTCCTCGGGATCTTGGGTTGGACCCAGACCAAGATCAATCAACACCGACCAGTCCGGCCGTGTGACAAAGGGTTGTCGACCGCCCAAGCCAGAGGCTTGCAGGAAATCCAACCCAGTGCCCTTGATCAACTCGAACGCGCTGATCCCCTGCCCCAGCCGGGCCTGCGCAAGCGCCAATAACTCCAACGCCGCAGCCGGATCACTCACTTTCAGAAGTGCGGTGCCGTTGCGAGCCGGTTTTGGAAAAAGCCGCAGGCTGGCGGCGGTGATGACGCCCAATGTCCCCTCGGCGCCGCAAAGCAGCGCCCGCAGATCAAACCCGGTATTGTCCTTGCGCAACCGTTTCAGCCCGTGATGGATTGACCCGTCGGGCAACACCGCCTCGATCCCAAGGCACAGATCGCGGGCCGAACCATAACGCAGCACATTCACCCCCCCTGCATTGGTAGACAGACATCCGCCAATCCGGCACGACCCCTCTGATGCCAGCGACAGGGGGAAAAGCCGTTCCTCGGACGCGGCGGCGGCCTGAACATCGGCCAATATCGCCCCAGCCTCGGCCACCAACACATTCTCGGACGGATGCACGGCGCGGATGCGCGTCATCCTCTCAAGGCTCAGGATCACAGGCGTTGCATCCGGCATGACCTGCCCGCCGACCAGACCTGTGCCGCCGCCGAAGGGCACCACCGGCACGCGGGCCGCTGCGCACTCTCTTATGATCAGAGACACGTGATCGGTTGAGGATGGTGCCAGCACCAATCCACCCCCGCCGTGAAACAAACCGCGCGGCTCTTGTTGATAGGTTGGGTCTAGGGGACGAAACACCTTATCGGGCAACAGGGCACGCAGCCGGGTTTCAAATGCACCGTCCACTGACTTCAGATCGCCCATCATCGCCCCGTTGCTGTCTTATCCCGCCTGCGTCCGCCCGCGCCGGTCTGATCGAAGGTTGGCATAGAGCACGTGATTGCGCCAGCGCCCGTTGATTTGCAGATAACTTTGGGCCACACCCTCGTATTTGTAGCCGACCTTTTCCAACACCCCGCGCGAGGCGGCGTTTTCCGGCAGACAGCCCGCTTCCAGTCGTGACAGATCAAGTTCGTTGAACGCGTAGTGGACCACGGCCTCGAGTCCTTCACGCATGTAGCCCTGACGGGCAAAGCGTTCGCCGACCCAATATCCGGTTGTTCCCGCCTGCGACGGACCGCGCCGGATATGGTCGAGCGTGACCGCGCCGACCAATGCGTTATCAGCCCGTCGAAACATGAAAAGTGGAAGCGCAGTGCCCCCCTGGATCGAACGGTTGGCCCAATACACGCGATTTGTGAAACTTTTTCGGCTTAGATGATCCTGCGCCCAAGTCGGTTCCCATGGGGTCAGAAAGTCGCGGCTGGCGGTGCGCAACGCTGACCAACCGCGAAAGTCGCCATGCGTGGGTGGTCGCAGGGTCAGTCGTTCGGTTTCGATCCTGACCTTCTTGGACCGACCCAGCATCAAGCGACACGCCTGTCTTGCAAGACCTCAAACGGAAGCGCATCTTCCGCCGGGCCATAAACGGCCATCGCCATTTCACCCCGGGTCAAGCTCGTCCCAAAGTCGCGCAAATCGGCCAGCGTCACCGCGTCAATCTTCTCGACCGTTTCGGAAAGGGACGGCACACGGCCCCAGATGGCGACCAGGCGGGCCATCCGTTCGGCGCGCGACGATGGGCTTTCCAGCCCCATCAGCAGCCCCGCCTTCATCTGAACGCGCGCACGCTCCAACTCGCGTTCCGTGATATCGGTGCCAGCCCGTTTCATCTCGTCAATGCACAGGCGGGACAGATCAGCAATATCATCGCCCGAGGTGCCCGCATAAATCGTCATCATTCCTGTGTCGTCATAGGCACCAAGCTGTGAGAAGACCGAATAGCAAAGACCGCGCTTTTCGCGCGCTTCCTGAAACAGACGCGAGGACATCCCCCCACCAAGGACGGAACTGAACAGTTGAGCCGCATAAAACGCATCGTCGCGATAGCTGGGCGCTTCCAACCCAAGCGTGAAATGCACCTGTTCCAACCCGTTGCGAACTTCGACACGCGACCCGCTGGACCACCGTGCGGCATCTGTCATGCGTGGTTTGCTGGGTGCCAGATGCCCAAATGCGGCCTCGGCAAGGCGCAGAATCTGGTCATGATCGACCGCTCCCGCGGCAGACAGGATCAACTGATCCGGACCATAATGCTGGTCCACAAACGATGACAGATCGCTTTTGCCAAATGACCGCACCCGGTCGGCTGGGCCAAGGATGGTGCGGCCCATCGGTTGATCCGGAAATGCGGCTTCTTGCAACCAGTCGAACACTACATCATCGGGCGTATCCAATGCCTGACCGATTTCCTGCAAGATCACACCGCGCTCAACCTCGATCTCGCTGGTGTCAAACACCGGGTTCAGCACGATGTCCGATATGACATCAAGCCCCAGCGCCACATCGTTCTTCAAGACACGCACGTAGTAAGCTGTCACTTCGCGCGAGGTATAAGCGTTGATGTAGCCGCCTACATCCTCGATCGCCTCGGCGATCTCAAGTGCCGAGCGCCGTTCGGTGCCTTTGAACGCCATATGTTCCAGAAAATGCGCGATGCCGTTTTGCGCAGGTGTTTCATGGCGGCCACCCGCCGTCACCCATACGCCAACCGAGGCGCTTTCCAGCCCCGGCATATACTCGGTTACGACACTGACGCCGTTGGGAAGTCGGTCCAGACGCACACTCATGCAGGGATGGCCTTTCCGGTGCGTTCGCAGATCAGGGTTTTCAATGCGTCCAGATCATTCGCCACGCGGGTCATGCGTTCGTCACGGTCAAACAGGTCTGCCATGTGGGGTGGCAGCGGCGCGTCCTGCCCGCATGCGTCTTTGACCGCTGCCGGGAATTTTGCAGGATGTGCTGTGGCCAGCGTGACCATCGGGCTCGTGCCCAAATGCTCGTTCGCGACCTTCACTCCGACGGCAGAATGGGGGCACAGCACTTCGCCCGCGCGGGCAAACGAGGTCTTGATCTGCGCCATGGTCTCATCCTCGGACGCGCGCCCGCTTTTGAAACTTTCGCGCAGGAACTCCATCGCGCCCTGGCTGATCTTGAAACCGCCCTTTGACAGGTCGGCCATCTGGTCGGCCACCACTTTGCCGTCACGCCCGTAGGCATCAAACAGCACACGCTCGAAATTCGATGATACCTGAATATCCATCGACGGGCTGATCGACGGCGTGACCCCCGCCTTGGTATAGGCGCCGGTTTCCAACGTGCGGTGCAAGATGTCGTTCTGGTTGGTGGCAATCACCAGTTGGTCAATCGGCAGCCCCATCTGTTTGGCAATGTAACCAGCGAAGATGTCTCCGAAATTGCCCGTGGGCACCGTGAAGCTGACCCTGCGGTGCGGCGCACCCAGCGCGACCGCCGAGGTAAAGTAATATACCACCTGCGCCAGCACGCGCGCCCAGTTGATCGAGTTCACCCCCGCCAATTTCACCGCATCGCGGAAAACGAAGTCATTGAACATGTCTTTCAGCCGGGCTTGGCAATCGTCGAAATCGCCGTCCATGGCCAGCGCATGGACATTCGCCTCGGACGGCGTCGTCATCTGACGGCGCTGCACCTCAGACACTCGCCCATGTGGAAACAGGATGAACACATCGACCGCATCCAGCCCCTTGAAGGCTTCTATGGCCGCAGATCCGGTATCGCCCGAGGTCGCGCCGACGATGGTCACTTTTTCCCCCCGGCGGCTCAGTGCCACTTGGAACAGCTGACCGATCAACTGCATTGCAAAGTCTTTGAAGGCCAAGGTCGGGCCGTGAAACAGTTCCAGCAGGAAATGGTTGGGACCGAGTTGCACCAGGGGCGCGCGTGCGTCGTGTTTGAACCCGGCATAGGCCCTGGCAATGATCTCGTGAAACTCGTTATCCGTGAACGTGTCGCCGACGAAGGGGCGCATCACGCGAAAGGCGACCTCTTCATAAGGCAGCCCGGCCATAGCCGCGATGTCGCCTGCGCTGATGGTTGGCACGGTTTCGGGCACATAAAGGCCACCGTCGCGGGCCAGACCCGTCAGCATGGCATCTTCAAAGCTCAGAACCGGGGCCTCACCACGGGTAGAGATATAGCGCATTTCAGTCGCTCCTTGGGGCGAGAGTGTCACGTGTCCGGCGTTTCATACGCCAAAGCGCCAAGCCTGTCATCACCACCCATGTTGCTGCCATCAAAAACCATGTGACGGCATATTCAAGGTGGTCATTGGGGATGCCCACGCTGGTTACTGGCATCGGCAAAACGTCCGGCTCGGCAGGGGTCGTCTGACGCGCAATAATAAGGATCGGACGCGTGTTCAAGACCTCGGCCATCTGGTCGATGTCGCGGGCAAACCACGTGTTGGTGGACAGCTCGTTTTCAGGCGTGGCGCTGTTGCGATCATCGGGCCAATGCAGGTTGCCCAGAACTGTGATTTGCCCTTCAGATGTGGGTGGCATCGGGTCGGCCACACGGATGAAGCCCCGATCAACCAAAACCGAACCATCTTCCGTCATGAACGGAGAAATCAGACGATACCCAGCCCCCAAGTCCCGGCTGCTGACCAGCACCCGCAGCGTGCCCGCCCCCATCATACCCGTCACCTTCACTGGCAGATACTTGTCTCGTTTCGGATCGGGCTGCGAGGGTATACCGACCGGGGCGGCAGCGATCCGGCGGTCAATCTCGGTCAGCACATCTTCTTTCCACTTCAAACGGTCGAGCTGCCATTTCCCAAGGCCCAGGAACAGGACCAGAATGGCCATACTAAGGATTGCGGTCAGGATCAGGCGAAAACTCATCAGCGGGTCCAAAGCGGGTCAAGTCAAAGGGGCGCGAAGGTTTCCCCTCGCGCCCCGAATAGGACTATTTTCGGGTCAGGTTCAACCGCCCCAGATGTAGACGGCGGCAAACAGGAACAACCACACAACGTCAACAAAGTGCCAGTACCAAGCCGCGGCTTCAAAGCCCACGTGGCTTTCCGGGGTGAACTGCCCCTTCATCGCCCGCAGCAGGCAGACAAACAGAAAGATCGTGCCGACAATCACGTGGAAGCCGTGGAAACCTGTCGCCATGAAGAAGTTCACGCCATAGATATTTCCTGCAAAATCAAAGGTCGCGTGGCTGTATTCATACGCCTGAAACATGGTGAACAGCACGCCAAGGATCACTGCCAGCGCCAGCCCAGTAATCAGGTCTTTGCGGTTGTTTTCATGCGCGATGGCGTGGTGTGCCCAGGTTACAGCAGCACCTGACAGAAGCAGGATCAGGGTATTGATCAGTGGCAGGTGCCATGGATCAAAGGTCTCGATCCCTTCGGGTGGCCAAACACCGTCAATCGCCGGTGAGCCTTCGGTCATCGGGTAAAGCGCGTGCTTGAAGAAGCTCCAGAACCACGCCACAAAGAACATGACCTCGGACATGATGAACAGGATCACACCATAGCGCAGGCCGATCTTCACGACCGAGGTGTGGTCGCCGGTTTCGCCTTCATGGACAACGTCGGACCACCAGGCAAACATGACGTAAAGAACGCCAGCCAATCCGATGAAAAAGATCCATGGAACGTCGTTGGCCATCCATTGCACCGCCCCGAACAGCATGATGAACCCTGAAACGGCCCCGAGGAACGGATTCACCGAAGGCGGCAGGATGTGATAATCGTGGTTTTTTGCATGTGCCATAATCGTATAGTCCCTGTTCTTCTGGCCGTCAGTTTTGCACTGCCGAAGTGGTCGGCGCAAGCTGCGCCAGATCATCCGGCAATTCTGTTTCGTGGAATGTGTAAGACAGCGTGATGGCTTTAAGGTATTTCGCCTCGCGGTCATCAAGGATTTCCGGGTCGACATAGAATGTAACCGGCATGGACACACGTTCGCCCGGTTGCAACACCTGCATCTCAAAGCAGAAACAGTCGATCTTGGTGAAATAACCACCAGCCGCGAATGGCGCGACATTATAGCTGGCTGTGCCGGCGACCGGACGGTCCGTCGGGTTGTAAGCCTCGTAAAAGGCCAGTCCGGTTTCGCCCAGCCTGATCTCCATCTCGCGCTGAACGGGCTTGAACTCCCACGGCATTCCGCGCTCTTTCGAGGCGTCGAAGCGCACCAACACTTTCTGATCCAGCACCACGTCCGATCCGCGCTCTGCCACGGCGGTTTCCCCGCCAAAGCCGGTCACGCGGCAGAACCAGTCGTAGAACGGCACCGCCGCCCAGCTGAGTGACCCCATCAGGATCACCACGCCCACCATCTTGGCAGCTGTTTTCTGCTGGCGGGTCAGGCTCATTTGCTGACCTCCGTGGCCGCGGGTGCTGGTTTGTACAGGTCGCCGACTTTAGCAACCGTCACCCCGTAAACCAACCCGACAAACAGGATCAGCGTGACACCCACGCCGACATTGCGACTCAGGCGGCGCTTATGCAATTCGTGACCAACCTTGATCGCCATCAGCCCCATCCCCCAAGTCCGAACGGTTTCAGAGAGGCTTCAACAAGAAGCGCTCCGTAATGTAGGAACAGATAGGCCAGCGACAGTTTGAACAACCCACGCTCGGCCTTGTGTTTGTCGGCGTCCGAGGCGACATCATCGCGACGGAACACGTCCCACGCGCCTTTGATAAACATGCCGTTCAGAATCAACGCCACGACCATGTAGACCGGCCCACCGATTGACGTCAGGCCCAGCGCAATCGCCACGACGGCAAGCACCAGTGAATAGCCCAGAATGTGCGCCCGTGTCGCGCGGCGCCCATGGGTCACGGTCAGCATGGGAACACCCGCATTGGCATAATCACCCTTGGTAAACAGTGCCAATGCCCAGAAATGCGGTGGGGTCCATGCAAAGGTCAGGGCGAACATCAAGACGCTTTCAATGCTGATCCCACCGGTTGCCACCGCCCAGCCGATCATCGGGGGGAACGCCCCTGCCGCGCCGCCAATGACGATATTCTGCGGCGTCCAGCGTTTCAGCCACATGGTATAGATCACCACATAGAAGAAGATGGTAAAGGCCAGAAGGGCAGCCGCCACAAGATTCGCCGCCAGTCCCAGCATGACAACAGCCATCGCCGACAAGGTCATACCGATTGCGAACGCCTCGCCCTCGGCCACTTTACCTGACGGAATGGGCCGCGACTGGGTTCGACGCATCTTGCGGTCGATATCGGCATCCCACCACATGTTCAGCGCGCCGGAGGCTCCGCCGCCTACCGCGATAAACAGAATTGAGGCAAGTCCGATGACTGGGTTTACCCCGACCGGCGCGACCAAAAGGCCGACAAATGCAGTAAACACGACCAGCGACATCACGCGCGGCTTCAAAAGCGCGAAATAGTCGCCAAACCCGGCTTCGCGGGTGTCGGTGTTGGTTTGAATGCTGGCGTCGCTCATTGGGTTTTACGCGCTCTGGCTAGTAGGGTTTTCAGTTAACAATCACCGCCCCCGCAAGGCCGGTCGGGTTGGGGCGCAGACTTGGGTCCGCTCCCCGGTCTTGATTACTCGGCTGCGGCGACCTGAACCGTCGGAAGCGAGTCTACGTTGCCCGCATATTCTTCGACCGCACCTTTCAGCCAGGAATCGTAATCTGACTGGCTGACAGCCTTGACGGTGATTGGCATATAGGCGTGGTCCTTGCCGCACAATTCGGAACACTGACCGAAGTAGATGCCTTCCTTGCCTTCATCGACTTCAAACCACAACTCGGCCAGACGACCGGGAACGGCATCCTGCTTCACACCAAAGGCCGGAATGGTCCAGGAATGGATCACGTCGGCGCCTGTGACCTGAATGACGACCTTTTTGCCTGTCGGAACGACCAAGGCAGTGTCGGTGGCCAGCAAATACTCGCTTTCGCTATAGCCGTATTCTTCCAGTTCATCCTTGGCCAACAGGAAGCTGTCAAATCCGAACTCGTGCTCGGGATATTCATAACCCCAATACCACTGATACCCGGTTGCCTTGATCACCACGTCACCCTTGGGGATCACTTGTTGCTGGAACAGAACTGGCAGTGAAAACGCCCCGATAAAGACAAGTATAACGACCGGCACCAGCGTCCAGATAATCTCGATCGGCGTGTTGTGGGTGAATGTTGAGGGTTCGGGGTTGGCGCGACGATTGAAGCGCACGATGACGATGGCCAACAGCAGGGTCACGAAAATCGTGATGGCAATAATGATGTAGTTGATCATGCCGTCCAGCCCATGCGCCGCTTGTGCGACACTGGTCGCAGACGGTTGAAAACCCATGGCACCATCGACCGGCTTGCCGATGATTTCCAAATTTTCCTGCGCGATCGCCTGACCGGTGGTCAGAATTGCAGTTGCCGTGGCGAAAAGGCTGCTAAAACGCATCATGTTCGTCTTTCTCTTCCCTGTGCGACGCGACGCGATCGCGGGCCCTCGGGCTGGCGCGACAGCGGTTCGCTCATTCCTCTCCCGTGCGCTGGCGCGGGATTCCTTGTTTCTCTTTGACGAGAAACCATATTAGAAAGCTGGGAACAAGGAAAAACCTTCTCAGGTTAAGCAACAAAATCCACCTTTAGCGCTATTTCGAGGCCCCCATGACAGATGCCAAATCGTTTCGCCCGTTTGAGACCCATCTGGACGCTGACCGCGCCCGGAGCCTGCTGGCGGACGTGACCGCCGGAGCCGACGACGGTGAACTGTTTCTGGAAAGAATGCGGTCCGAGGCGCTGGTCTTCGACGATGGACGGCTCAGAACCGCGAGCTATGACGCATCCGAGGGGTTCGGACTGCGCGCGGTCCGCGGGGAAACAACGGGTTATGCCCATTCGACCGAAATCAGCGACGCCGCATTGCAACGCGCGGCGGCAACCGGTCGATTGGCCGTGGGCGATGGCGGCGGCACATGGGCCGATGCACCTGCTCGCACCAATCAGAAGCTCTATACAGATGCCGACCCGATGGCAGACGCAGGCTTTGGTCTGAAGATCGAGACCTTGCGCGAGATTGACGCTTTCACCCGCGAGCTTGACCCACGCGTTGTGCAAGTCTCGGCCACCATCGCTGCCAGCTTGCAAGAGGTGCACATCCTGCGCCCCGATGGCGCGCTGGTCTCGGACACGCGCCCCATGACACGACTGAATGTCTCGGTCATCGTGGAAAAGGACGGCCGGCGCGAAAGCGGATCATCCGGCGGCGGTGGGCGCGCTGGTCTGACCGGCTTGATGGCTTCTGACACATGGCAATCAACGGCCCGCGAGGCGCTGCGCATCGCGCTGGTGAATCTTGATGCGGTCCCTGCCCCGGCGGGTGTTATGGACGTGGTTCTGGGCAATGGTTGGCCCGGCATCCTGCTGCACGAAGCGGTGGGCCACGGGCTGGAAGGCGATTTCAACCGCAAGGGTACGTCCGCCTTCTCGGGCTTGATCGGCACTCAAGTCGCCGCGAAAGGTGTGACCGTGGTCGATGACGGCACCCTGCCCGACCGGCGCGGGTCTTTGTCGGTTGACGACGAAGGCACGCCAACAGGACGCGCGGTGTTGATCGAGGACGGCGTGCTGGTGGGATACATGCAGGACCGCCAGAACGCCCGCCTGATGGGGGTCGCGCCCACCGGCAACGGGCGGCGGCAAAGCTTTGCGCACGCGCCCATGCCGCGCATGACCAACACGATCATGGAAAGCGGCACCGCAACGCCAAAAGAGGTGCTGGGAGAGCTGAAAGACGGTATTTACGCGGTTGGTTTCGGGGGCGGACAGGTGGACATAACCAACGGCAAGTTCGTGTTTTCCTGCACCGAGGCCTACCGCGTTGAAAACGGTAAGGTCGGCGCACCGGTCAAGGGGGCCACCCTGATCGGCGACGGCCCTGCGGCAATGAAACAAATCCGCGCCATTGGCAATGACATGGCGATGGACCCCGGCATCGGCACCTGCGGCAAGGCAGGCCAATCGGTGCCTGTGGGCGTCGGCCAACCCTCGTTATTGATTGGCGGGCTGACGGTTGGGGGATCGGCGGCATGATCCGGCCCCGACGGCATTTCACCACACGCGTATCGCCAAATTCACATCTGTTAGGGGGGCGTTAACCATTGGCACGGCAAGGTTAATCCGCAAGAGACGGAATCAATCATGCCTATGGACCTTTCACCTTCCCTGCATCACCCCACCCCCTCCCCTCAGTCTGAGGAAGATGAATTGGCGTGGATCCGTCTCTTGCGCTCTCGTCGTGTTGGGGTTGCAACCTTCTATCGCTTGTTGTCCGAGCATGGTTCGGCGCAGGCCGCATTGGCCGCGCTACCGGATGTCGCAGCCGAAGCAGGGGTAAAAGACTATGCCCCCTGCCCGCCTGAGGTTGCCGAGGCGGAGCATCGCCGCGCGCGGTTTACCGGAGCCAAGATGGTAACATGGGGCACGCCAGCCTATCCTGAACTTCTGTCAGAGATTGCCGACCCGCCGCCGTTTTTCTGGGCAATAGGCGATATTTCCCTGCTGCACCGCCCGATGGTCGCGCTGATCGGCGCGCGCAATGCATCCTCGATCGGGTTGCGCATGACCCGTAAACTGTCCCGCGACCTCAGCGAAGCCGGGTTTACCATCGTGTCCGGGCTGGCGCGCGGCGTGGACACCGTGGCGCACGAAGTCGCGCTGGACGCTGGCAACACCGTGGCCGTGATGGCGGGTGGCGTCGATGTGATTTATCCTAAGGAAAACACGGTTCTGGCCGAAGATATTGCCCGCAATGGGCTTCGGCTGTCTGAACAGCCGCCGGGCCTGCCCCCGCAGGCGCGCCATTTTCCCCGCCGCAACCGTTTGATCTCGGGGTTGGCGCGCGCTGTTGTTGTTGTTGAAGCCGCCGCCAAGTCAGGATCGCTGATCACCGCGCGCAATGCGTTGGATCAGGGGCGCGATGTGCTGGCAGTGCCCGGCCACCCGTTCGATGCCCGTGCGTCGGGCTGCAATTTCCTGATCCGCGATGGCGCTGCCCTTGTGCGTGGCGCGCAAGACGTGATCGACGCGATTGGCCCGGCCGTCGCAACAGACAAAGATGGCGCAAATGCCACCATGCCTGTCGCATCACCGCCAGTAGAGCCGCGCAAATCGCAAGACAAAAGAACCCTGTCCCAAACGGCCGAATTGCACAGCCAGATCCTGACCCGGCTGGGTCCAAGCCCCCTGGCAGAGGACCAGTTGATCCGGGATCTGGGCGATCAAACAGGCGCGGGTTCGGGCGATATCCTGCCCGAACTGGTCAATCTGGAGCTTGAGGGCCGAATCATACGCCAGCCCGGCGGCTTGCTTGCTCGATCACAGTAGGTCGGCATTTAACCTGTGTAGATTTGGTAAAATAATCTTACCAATTATGAAAAAATCCTTGCCGAATTCTTACAAACCCTATTGCGCTGCGATGCAGCACGCCCTACGACTTTCACCCAAATCGGCATAATGGGCCTGATAAGGGGGAGAGTGAGATGCGGGACTTTCAGAAAATCCTGATCGCCAACCGGGGTGAAATCGCCATTCGCGTGATGCGCGCTGCCAACGAAATGGGCAAGAAGACCGTCGCGGTCTATGCCGAAGAAGACAAGCTGGGCCTGCACCGCTTCAAGTCGGACGAAGCTTATCGCATCGGTGAAGGTCTTGGTCCGGTCGCCGCCTATCTGTCGATTGACGAGATCATTCGCGTCGCAAAGGAATGCGGCGCTGATGCGATCCATCCCGGTTATGGTCTGCTGTCAGAAAACCCAGATTTCGTGGATGCCTGCGACGCCAACGGGATCACCTTTATCGGCCCCAAGGCAGCCACAATGCGCGCGCTGGGTGACAAGGCATCAGCCCGCAAGGTCGCGGTCGAAGCGGGTGTGCCCGTTATCCCCGCCACCGAGGTGCTGGGCGACGATATGGATGCCATCCGCAGGGAAGCCAAGAGTGTCGGTTATCCCCTGATGCTGAAAGCCAGCTGGGGCGGTGGCGGCCGCGGGATGCGCCCGATCCACGGCCCGGACGAGCTGGAAGAAAAAGTGCTGGAAGGCCGCCGCGAGGCCGAAGCCGCCTTCGGCAATGGCGAGGGGTATCTGGAAAAGATGATCACCCGCGCCCGTCATGTCGAGGTGCAGATTCTGGGCGACAGCCACGGCAACATCTATCATCTGTATGAACGCGACTGCTCGGTCCAGCGCCGCAACCAGAAGGTCGTGGAACGCGCACCCGCCCCCTATCTGTCCGAAGCGCAACGCGAAGAGCTGTGCGAACTGGGTCGCAAGATCTGCGCCCATGTGAATTATGAATGCGCGGGCACCGTCGAATTCCTGATGGATATGGAAACCGGCAAGTTCTATTTCATCGAGGTAAATCCGCGCGTTCAGGTCGAGCATACCGTGACCGAGGAGGTCACTGGCATCGACATCGTTCAGGCGCAAATCCTGATCGCCGAAGGCAAGTCGCTGTCCGAAGCGACCGGCAAGGCGTCACAATACGACATCCGTCTGAATGGTCACGCCCTGCAAACCCGCGTCACCACCGAAGACCCGCAAAACAACTTCATCCCAGATTATGGCCGCATCACCGCCTATCGCTCGGCCACCGGCATGGGTATCCGACTGGACGGCGGCACGGCCTATGCGGGCGGGGTGATCACGCGATATTATGACAGCCTTCTGACGAAAGTGACGGCTTGGGCGCAGACGCCCGAAAAAGCCATCGCCCGGATGGACCGCGCCCTGCGTGAATTCCGCGTGCGCGGCGTGTCGACCAACATCGCCTTTGTCGAAAACCTGTTGAAACACCCGACCTTCCTGAACAACCAGTACACAACGAAGTTCATCGACGAGACACCCGAACTGTTCCAGTTCAAGAAGCGACGGGACCGGGGCACCAAGGTGTTGACTTATATCGCGGACATTACCGTGAATGGGCATCCCGAAACGCAAGGTCGCGCCGCACCGGCCAGCGATTTGAAGCCACCGAAGCCTCCTGCCTCGCGCGCTGAACCCGCAGCAGGCACCCGCAACCTGCTGGACGCCGAAGGGCCGCAGGCGGTCGCCGATTGGATGAAGGCGCAGAAAAAGCTGTTGATCACCGACACGACGATGCGTGATGGGCACCAATCGCTTCTGGCCACGCGGATGCGATCGATTGACATGATCAAGGTCGCACCCGCTTATGCGGCCAACCTGCCCGAGCTTTTCTCGGTCGAATGTTGGGGCGGGGCGACGTTCGACGTCGCGTATCGTTTCTTGCAGGAATGCCCGTGGCAACGTCTGCGCAACCTGCGCGAAGCTATGCCCAACGTGATGACGCAGATGCTTTTGCGCGCGTCCAATGGCGTGGGCTACACCAACTACCCCGACAACGTGGTGCAGGCCTTTGTCAAACAGGCCGCGTTGACCGGTGTTGACCTATTCCGCGTGTTTGACTCGCTCAACTGGGTCGAGAACATGCGCATCGCGATGGACGCTGTGGTCGCATCGGGCAAGATCTGCGAGGGCACGATCTGCTATACTGGCGATATCCTTGACCCCGATCGCGCCAAGTATGACCTGAAATACTACGTGGGCATGGCGAAAGAGCTTGAGGCCGCAGGCGCCCATGTGCTGGGCCTGAAAGACATGGCGGGGCTTCTGAAACCTGCCGCCGCCCGCGTTCTGATCAAGGCGTTGAAGGACGAAGTCGATCTGCCGATTCATTTCCACACCCACGACACCTCGGGCATTGCGGGCGCAACAATCCTTGCGGCCGCCGATGCTGGCGTCGATGCTGTTGACGCTGCGATGGACGCGTTCAGTGGCGGCACGTCGCAAGCCTGTCTGGGATCCATCGTGGAAGCACTGGACAACACCGAGCGTGATACCGGGCTGGACATCGGGTCCATCCGCGAGATCTCGAACTATTGGGAAGGCGTTCGCGCACAATATACGGCCTTTGAAAGTGGGCTGGCCGCACCTGCCTCTGAGGTCTATTTGCACGAGATGCCCGGCGGACAATTCACCAATCTAAAGGCGCAGGCGCGGTCGCTGGGTCTGGAAGAACGCTGGCACGAGGTGGCGCAGACCTATGCGGATGTGAACCAGATGTTTGGTGATATCGTGAAGGTCACGCCATCTTCCAAAGTTGTTGGTGACATGGCGTTGATGATGGTCAGCCAGGGCCTGACCCGGGCAGAAGTCGAAGACCCCAAGACGGATGTCGCCTTTCCCGACAGCGTTGTGGACATGATGCGCGGCAATTTGGGCCAGCCCCCCGGCGGGTTCCCCGAAACGATTGTCAAAAAGGTGCTGAAGGACGAAAAGCCAAACACCGAGCGCCCCGGCAAGCACTTGAAACCCGTCGATCTGGAGGCCGCACGCACAAGCCTGTCGAACGAGCTAGAAGGGCTGAAAATCGACGACGAGGATCTGAACGGATACCTCATGTATCCCAAGGTGTTTCTGGACTACATGGGGCGCCATCGCCAATATGGTCCGGTGCGCACCCTGCCCACCAGAACCTTCTTTTATGGGATGGAACCGGGCGAAGAAATCTCGACCGAGATCGACCCCGGCAAGACGCTGGAAATTCGCCTGCAAGCCGTGGGTGAAACCAACGAGGACGGCGAGGTCAAAGTGTTCTTTGAACTCAACGGTCAACCGCGTGTTATTCGCGTGCCGAACCGGCTTGTCAAAGCCTCGACCGCCAAACGCCCCAAGGCCGAGGACGGCAACGCAAACCATGTGGGCGCACCAATGCCCGGCGTGGTGGCAACCATTTCGGTCAGCGCGGGCCAACCCGTGCGCGAAGGCGATCTTTTGCTGACCATCGAGGCGATGAAGATGGAAACCGGCATCCATGCCGAACGCGATGCCACGGTCAAAACCGTGCATGTGCAACCCGGTGGTCAGATCGACGCCAAGGATCTGATGATCGAACTGGATTAGACGCTTCGAATGTCGGTATTGGGGTCGCCATAGTTGGTGGCCCCTTTTTTTTGCCACAATGCAACGGCACGTCAGCTTGGCTATAAAAGGCGATAAGAACCCCCTTCTGGTGCGAATTTCGCCGTTTGGTGTGATTTTCCCCTTGCAGCCATGCGTTGGATTTCATATCTCACGGCTCACCGAAGGATGCGGGCGTAGCTCAGGGGTAGAGCATAACCTTGCCAAGGTTAGGGTCGGGCGTTCGAATCGCCTCGCCCGCTCCAATCGGTTCCCCGGTTCGGCCACTGGCCGGACAAACCCATCAGGATGCGGGCGTAGCTCAGGGGTAGAGCATAACCTTGCCAAGGTTAGGGTCGGGCGTTCGAATCGCCTCGCCCGCTCCAATGGGACAATTAAAGCACGGGCTCGCAGTCAGAATGCTGGCCGTTGACCTGCCAATGATCAACTTTCGTTCACAACAGCTGCCCAATCGTGTGATTGGGTTTGTGTTGCTTTTAGAGGTTTGAACTGCCTAGGGCTTGGCAAGATGCGCAAAGCAGGTGTGACGTTGCTCAGGCTCCCGTGGTGACGCTGCGGGTTGTAATGGACGGCGAAGGCCTCGACCTGGGTTACGAGATCGCCTGGCAGAACGAAGTTTTCCAACAGGATGCGGTTCGTCAGGGCTTGCTGCCGCGGTCGATCTAGCATTGGGTTTGAGGGTGATCCGGTGCACAACGGGAGCAATTCATCCCCTTGAAGCCGACGATGCGGTGCCCGGGGCATGTTCACGATTGCGCACATTCAATGCCAGTCCTCCGACACCACAGGCGCAGGCCAACCCAGGCCCTTGCTTGTCGTCCTCAATGTGGCGAACCATACGGTTCAAAGCGGATACGGTCATCTCGCCCGCAGAGTGTCTGGGCATATCGGTACTTTACGGTTAGGTAGCTATGGGATCTTCAAGGCGTCCTGTAGCTTCCGTTTTTTCACTTCTTGGAAAGTCCTGTCCTCTTGGCGCACAGAAGAAGCCTAAATAACAGATCTGGCTTACTTCGGTGGTCCGGTACTCGCCACCAATGGTATTTACCATCGGGCAGACCTTTACCGCACACTACATGAGTGTTTAGACCGTTTGCGGTGTTGTTTTTGCTTGCTGGCCGATGACCCGTCTGCCTGACTGCGAACCGACATGCGCCACCTCGGCGAAGGTCGACCCATGGAAAACCGGCCATTCAATCCCCATCTTATGCACACCTACAACGCCGAACAGGGGGTAAAGATTTGAGCACATATGAAAAATCCGCTGACGCCATCGCCAAACTGTCACCCGAGCAGTTTCGCGTAACCCAGGAAAATGGCACCGAACGCCCTGGAAGTGGCGAATATCTTGGCAACAAGGCGCCGGGCATCTACGTGGATATTGTCTCGGGCGAACCGCTGTTTGCTTCTTCGGATAAATATGAAAGCGGATGCGGGTGGCCCAGTTTTACAAAGCCGATCGAGCCTGCCCATATCACCGAGCTGCGGGATGCAACACTTGGCATGGTGCGGACCGAGGTGCGATCAACCAATGGCGACAGCCATCTGGGTCACGTGTTTCCGGACGGGCCAACAGACCGGGGCGGTTTACGGTATTGCATCAACTCGGCCTCGCTTCGCTTCGTGCATCGTGATGATATGGAGGCGGAAGGCTATGGTGCCTATCTCAACCAAGTGGAGGATATCTGATGACACAAGAACGTGCGGTTCTGGCAGGCGGGTGTTTTTGGGGCATGCAGGACTTGATCCGCAAACTGCCCGGCGTGATCTCGACCCGCGTGGGATACACGGGCGGCGATGTGCCCAACGCGACCTATCGCAACCACGGCACCCACGCCGAAGGGATCGAGATCATTTTTGACCCCGACCGGATCACCTATCGCCGGTTGTTGGAGTTCTTTTTTCAAATCCATGACCCGACCACCCCCATGCGGCAGGGTAATGACATAGGTGCCTCGTATCGGTCCGCGATCTATTACGTGGGCGAGGCGCAGAAGGCGGAGGCCTTGAACACCATCGCGGATGTCGATGCTTCGGGTCTGTGGCCCGGCAAGGTCGTGACCGAGGTCGAACCTGCGGGCGATTTCTGGGAAGCCGAGCCAGAGCATCAGGATTACCTGCAACGTATCCCAAACGGGTATACCTGCCATTTCGTGCGCCCTGATTGGGTTTTGCCAAAGCGCGACGCGGCCGAATAACACCATGATCAGGTGCGCCGGTCGGGAATGTCCCGTCTGCGCACCTGAACCGTCGCAGCAAAAGACCTTGCCGCTGTTGGCTGCATGTCGTTATCTGCTCTGCGATCATGTTTGTCTCTTGCGCCCTCTTTCGTACCGGTTCGTTTGTTTGCACCTCGTTCGCGCAAGCGATCGGTGTTTGTTCAGTCGGCATCTTGGCTATCTTTATGGGCACCGATACGGCACGGGCGGATGATATCACCGTCTTTGCCGCTGCAAGCCTGAAGAACGCATTGGATACGGTCGTTCGGGGTTACGAGGCCGAGACCGGGAACAAGGTCCACCTGTCTTATGCTGGATCATCCGTGCTTGCGCGGCAGATTTCGCTAGGCGCGCCTGCGGATGTCTTCATTTCGGCCAACACCGAATGGATGGATGTGCTGGAGGAGGCAGGTCAAATCATTCCCGGCACGCGCGTCGATCTTTTCAGCAATGACCTGGTTTTGATCGCCCCGGCCAAGGGCGCATCTCCAACCTCGGAAGAATTGGCAAATCTTGCCGGATATCTCGCAGGTCGGCGTATGGCCATGGGGCTGGTTGAAGCCGTTCCCGCCGGTATCTATGGCAAAGCGGCACTTGAGGCGTTGGGCCAATGGCAGGCTGTTGCCCCAATGGTTGCACAAACCGACAATGTCCGCGCGGCGCTGGCACTGGTCGCGCTCGGGCAGACGCCGCTTGGGATCGTCTATGGCAGTGACGCGAAAGCCGAACCAAGGGTGCAGGTGGTCATGCGCTTTCCCGCCGACAGCCACCCGGCTATTCGCTATCCGGCGGCAATTGTCGATGGGGACAATGCAGACACGGCAAGCGGTTTTCTGGACTGGCTGCAACAAGACACGGCGACCCAAATTTTTCTGAACAACGGTTTCACCATGTTGGAGGGGTCATGACCGACTGGCTAGGCCCACAGGAATGGCAGGCAGTCACGCTGTCGTTGAAGGTGGCGTTCTGGGCAACGCTGCTGTCCCTGCCGTTGGCCGTCTTCGTCTCACACGCCTTGGCGCGATGGAAATTTCCGGGCAAGCAGATCGCCAATGGGCTGGTGCACCTGCCCTTGATCTTGCCCCCGGTCGTCACCGGCTATCTGCTTTTATTGATCTTTGGTGTAAATGGCCCAGGTGGGCGGGTGCTGGATACGTTGGGCGTGGGCATTGCGTTTCAATGGACCGGGGCGGCCCTTGCGGCAGCGATCATGGGGTTTCCGCTAATGGTCCGGGCGATTCGCCTGTCAATTGAAGCGGTCGATCAACGGTTGGAACAAGCTGCAGCGACCCTTGGTGCCAGCCAGTTGCGTGTCTTTGCGACCGTCACCCTGCCCCTGGCCCTGCCCGGCATTCTGACCGGGACCATTCTGGGGTTTGCCAAGGCAATGGGCGAGTTCGGGGCGACGATCACATTCGTATCGAACATTCCGGGGCAGACTCAGACCTTGCCATCGGCAATTTATAGCTTTTTGCAAGTGCCCGGTGGTGAAGCGCAAGCATTGCGACTGGTCATCGTTTCAATCCTTATCGCCATGGCGGCGCTGATCCTCTCTGAAATCTTTGCGCGCCGCCTTGCCCAACGGATGGAGGGCGCATGACCCTTCCTGCGCTTTCCGTTCATCTGCGGCAGAGGATGGAGGGGTTCAGCTTGGACGTGGATTTCGAGGTTCCGACAGGTTTGACCGTTCTGTTTGGCGCTTCGGGGTCTGGCAAGACCTCGGTCATTGATGCCGTTGCGGGGCTGAGCCACGCTGCTACGGGGCACATCGCTGTTGGGGATCGGGTCTTGATGGACAGTGCGCGCGATCTGCATCTGCCGCCCCACAAGCGGCAGTTGGGTTATATCTTTCAGGACGCGCGGCTGTTTCCCCACATGAGCGTCGCGCGGAATCTGGACTATGCCCGATGGGTCACACGCCGGCCCAGCGACCAACCCGCCTTTGATCGCGTGGTTGAGATGTTGGGGATTGGCCCCCTTTTGTCCCGTCGTCCCGCCCGGCTGTCTGGTGGTGAAAAGCAGCGCGTTGCCATCGGTCGCGCCCTGCTGGCCCGTCCCAAACTGATCCTCGCAGATGAACCACTGGCGGCCCTGGACGACGCACGCAAGGGCGAAATTCTTCCTTATTTCGAACGGCTGCGTGATGAAAGCGATGTGCCGATCCTTTATGTCACCCACGCAGCGACCGAGGTGGCGCGGCTGGCCACAACGGTCGTGGCGTTGGAGGCTGGCCGGGTGATCCGTCAAGGCACCGCCGCCGAAGTGTTGGGCGACCCCGGCTTTACGCCCGGCGGGGTGCGCGACATCGGTGCGGTGATCGAAGCGCGAGTGGCAACCCATCATCCAGATGGTTTGACCGAGTTGGAGGCCGGTGGCCTGCCCCTGTTTTTGCCGCATGTTGAACGCTCTATCGGCGACAAACTGCGCCTTCGTATCGCGGCGCAGGACGTGATCTTGTCAAAGGCCCTGCCCGCAGGACTGTCTGCGCTGAACATCCTGCCGGGCACCATCGCTGATATCAGACAAGGTGATGGGCCGGGTGCTGTCATTTCGCTTGATACCGCCGCGGGCCGGGTGCTGGCGCGGGTCACGAAACGATCCGTTCAGTCCATGGCACTGCATCCGGGAACAGCGATCTTTGCCGTGGTCAAATCGGTTGCGGTGGCACCGGGCGATGTTGGCGCTGCGTCCCGTTAGAACTTGTCGCGCAACGAAAACCAGAACATCGCCGCGACCAGCAATGGCCAGCGCATCGCAACGCCGCCCGGAAAGCGCGGGGTCGGAACCGATGCCATCAGGTCAAACCGCTCGGCCTGACCGGCAATCGCATCGGACGCCATCTTGCCGCCCAGCGTCGCCATCGACACCCCGTGCCCCGAATATCCCGACGCCGACAACACATTGCCCTGCAAACGGGCGAAATGCGGCATCCGATTCAAGGTGATCCCCAAGGTGCCACCCCAGGCATAATCGATCTTGGTGCCATTCAGTTGCGGATAGATCTCCAACATCGGCTTGGACACCAGTTTCACGATATCTTTCGGGAAGCGGTATCCATAACTTTCGGCCCCGCCAAACAGCATCCGGTTATCCTCGGACAGACGGAAATAGTTGATGACGAACTTGCTGTCGGCCACGGCATGACGGTCGCGGATCAGGGATTTGGCGAAACGGTCCTCAAGCGGTTCGGTCGCGATGATGTAATTGTTGATCGGCATGACACGCGCGGCGACTTTGCCTTCTGCATCACCAAGATATCCGTTGCAGGCCCATAGAACATGACTGGCAGTGATCTGCGACGCGTCTGTTTTTACGACCACATTCGAGCCGTCCGTCACCCCTGTCACACGGCTGGTTTCAAAGATCCGCGCGCCAGATATGACCGCGGCGCGTGCCATCCCGAAAGCCAATCGCAGCGGGTGAGTATGCCCGCCCCCCATGTCCAAAGACCCGCCGTGATAGGCGGGCGATCCGCACAGCGCGCGCATCTCATCCCGATCTACTGCGCGGATCAGGTCGTAGCCATATTCCTCGTTCAGCTTGCGCACATAGGCGTGATCTTCTGGCACGTAGCGGGGGCGGTGCATGGCGTGCAGAATGCCGTTGGTGAACCCGGCATCGGGCGCGTGCTTGGCCACGATATCGCGCACCAGCTGGACACTTTCCAGGGACATATCCCAGAGCTTGCGGGCATCATCGCGCCCGACCATCTTTTCCAGCGCATCCTGTTCCAGCCGCTGCCCGGTGCCAACCTGCCCGCCGTTGCGGCCAGAAGCCCCGAAGCCAACCCGCTGCGCCTCAAGCAGCACCACGTCATAGCCCCTCTCGGCCAGATGAAGGGCTGCCGACAACCCCGTGAACCCGCCGCCAATGATGCACACATCGCAGGTCAGATCGCCAGACGCCGCCGGATAGGGTCCGGGCGCATCTGCTGTGGCGGCATACCATGATTGCGGGTATTCCCCGTGCCGGTCGTTGGCAGTTAACAGATCCATCGAAGCCTCATGAAAAATGGGCCGGGATTGCCACGGCCCGCCTTGGATCAGCCTGCGACCAGCAGACCTTTTTCCTTCGCAATTTCATACGCTTCGTCCAACGACGTGCGGGCGCGTTCGATAAAGATGTCAATCTCGGCCTTGGTGATCACCAGCGGGGGCGAGATGATCATCCGGTCGCCTGTGTGACGCATGACCAGATTGTTTGCAAAGCAGCGCTCGCGGGTGATGTAGCCAACAGTTCCCGCATCCGCCGCAAAGGGCGCACGCTTGGACTTGTCAGGCGTCAGAGCCAGCGACCCCATCATGCCAACAATCTTGGTTTCCCCAACCATTGGGTGATCGGCCAGCGAATGCCATTTCTCGGCCAGGTAAGGGGCTGTTTCATCGCGCACCCGGTCAATGATGCCTTCTTCTTCCAGAATACGCAGGTTTTCCAAGGCCAAGGCACAGGCGACGGGGTGGCCTGAATAGGTGTAGCCGTGATTGAATTCGGTCGCGGCCAGCACTTTGGCAATTTCGTCGGATACGATTGACGCACCGATCGGGACGTAACCAGAGCTTAGCCCTTTGGCGACAGTCATGATGTCAGGCTGGATATTCAACGTCTGGCAACCGAACCAATTGCCGGTACGACCAAATCCTGTGATAACCTCGTCCGCGATCAGCAGGATATCGTATTTCTTGCAAATGCGCTGAATCTCGGCCCAATACCCTTCGGGCGCCACGATCACACCCCCCGCCCCTTGTATCGGTTCCCCGATGAAGGCCGCGACTTTATCCGGGCCAACCTCTTTGATCTTGGCTTCCAGTTGTTGGGCGCGTTCCAGGCCGAATGCTTCGGGATCGGTGTCGCCGCCTTCGGCATACCAGTTGGGCTGGTCAATGAACTCGATACCGGGAATGGGCAGGCTGCCCTGTTCGTGCATTCCCTTCATGCCGCCCAGTGACGTGCCGCCTATGGTCGACCCGTGATAGGCGTTCCAGCGAGAAATGATCACCTGCCGCTCGGGCTGACCCTTCTCGGCCCAATAGGTGCGCACCATGCGGATGTTCGTGTCATTCGCGTCCGACCCGCCATTGGCAAAGAACACGTGGTTCAGATCGCCCGGTGCAAGCTCAGCCAGTTTCTGGGCCAAGGCAATGGCCGGCACATGCGTTGTCTGGAAGAAAGTGTTGTAGAATGGAAGCTCGCGAATTTGGCGGGCAGCCACATCTGCCATTTCGCTGCGACCGTAACCGATGTTCATACACCAAAGACCCGCCATCGCATCAAGTATCCGCTCGCCTTCGCTGTCGGTCAGCCACACGCCTTCGGCAGAGGTGATGATCCGGGCGCCTTTTGCCTTCAACTCGTCATCCGTGGTGAACGGATGCATGTGGTGGGCGGCGTCAATCGCCTGCAACTCGGCGGTGGGCAGGTGGTTTGTGATCTTATTCATGTCAGGAACTCCTAGAAACAGTCCGGCGCAGAAGACCTTGCACAGAATCAGTGGTGCTGCGGTCCTGCGAAAAGCTGCGGTCAGAATATGATCAAAAAATCTACTGTCAACGGCAGGACTGCAATCTGATCAAATCTTCTCGGTCAGCAAGGTTTCCCGAACCTGAGCGATTCCCTGTTCAATGTCACCCTGGACAGCGGCAGCAACGCGGTCGGCGTCACCGGATTTCAACGCCTCTAGCGCCTCGGCATGTTTGTCGGGCAGGTTTGCCGTACCATAGCGCCCCAGCACGACCCGCAGAGATGGGCCGGCACGCAGCCACAGCATGTTGGCGATAGACGATAACACCTCGGTGCCGGCCTGATCATACAGATAGGCATGGAACCGATAATTGTGCTCCAGATAGCCGCGCACGTCTCCACGGTCGATCGCAGCGTTGAGCAGATCATCATAGCCAATCAAGCGCTCAAGCTCGACCGGACCAATGTTTTTCGTAGCCATTCGAGCTAACTCTGGCTCGATGCTCAGACGAGCGAATGCGATTTCATTCCATTGCGCCATGTCGGGTTGTGGCACGGACACGCGGCGGTTCCCCTTGAAGATCAGCGCCCCTTCCGAAGTCAACCTGCGGATCGCCTCGCGCACCGGAGTCATGCCGACATCCAACACCTGAACCAAACCCTGAATGGTGACAGGTTGACCGGGGGCAAGTTCGCCGAACAGAATCATCTCGCGCAGTTTACGGTAAACGCGTTGATGATCTGGCAATTTCGCGGGTTTTTCGGACATGGGCGCCCCCTTCATCACAATTGTTTTGCCAATTCCGGCTGCAAAGATAATCTTTGAAAGCAATCTACTATGCTATCAGCAATATTACCATATTGCGCGAACGGCATTTTTTTGATCAAATGTTGCAAATCGAGGCTTTGGCCTCAAACAGGGAGAAAACTGAAGATGAAAAATACTTGGGTGATGTTGGGTATCGCATTGGCAATGGGGGCAAGCGCTGCCACGGCTGAAGAGGTGCGCGTTTATAACTGGTCCGACTATATTGACGAAGACCTGCTGGCAAAGTTCGAGGAAGAGACTGGGATCGATCTTATCTATGACGTGTTCGATTCCAACGAAGTGCTTGAGACAAAGATGCTCGCCGGCGGCTCGGGGTATGACGTTGTCGTTCCGACTGCGGACTTCCTACAACGCCAGATCACCGCAGGCGCATTCCAAAAGCTGGACAAGTCCAAACTGCCGAACATTTCCAATATGTGGGATGTGATCGAAGCGCGCACGGCGCAGTATGATCCTGGCAACGAATACTCCATCAACTATATGTGGGGCACCACCGGATTGGGCGTCAACGTTGGCAAAGTGACCGAAATACTTGGCGAAGACGCCCCCATCGACAGTATGGAACTGGTGCTCAACCCTGAAAACATGGAAAAACTGGCGGAATGCGGCGTGCAATTCCTGGATGCCCCGACCGAAATCATTCCCATGGTGCTGAAATATCTGGGTGAAGACCCCGATAGCGCCGACCCGGATGTCATCGCAAAGGTCGAGCCCGTTCTGATGGCGGTTCGCCCGTACATTCAGAAATTCCACAGCTCGGAATACATCAACGCGCTGGCCAATGGCGATATCTGTGTGGCCGTCGGCTGGTCTGGTGACGTGTTGCAGGCCCGCGATCGTGCCGCTGAGGCAGATAACGGCGTTGAAATCGCCTATAATGCGTTCGCTGAAGGCTCGCTGATGTGGTTCGACCAGATGGCGATCCCGGTAGACGCGCCAAACCCGGAAGCCGCACACACATTCCTGAACTTCATCATGGATGCCGAGAATATGGCTGCCGCCTCGAACTACGTCTATTACGCCAACGGCAACAAGGCGAGCCAGGAATACCTGGTCGAAGATGTCATTGGCGACCCGGCGATCTATCCCGGCGAAGAGACGGTCAAGAACCTTTACACCAAGTCGCCATACGAGGCGAAGGTGCAGCGCGTGTTGACTCGTCTGTGGACGAAGATCAAATCGGGCACCTAAAGTCGCCCCTTCGCGCCCTCCGCTGATTGCCACTTGCGGGGGGCGCTACCTTTTACCCACCCGAGGTTATCATGTCTGACGCCGCAACTGCTCCGGTCTCTGTTTTCGCACCCTGGGAAGACGCCCAGGCCAAGCCCTTGATCCAGTTTCAGAATGTCACCAAACGTTGGGGTGATTTCACTGCGATTGACGATCTTTCAATCGACATCTACGCGCAGGAATTCTTTGCGCTGTTGGGACCGTCTGGCTGCGGCAAGACCACAATGATGCGGATGCTGGCCGGGTTCGAAACGCCGACCGAAGGCGCCATTCTGATTGACGGCCAGAACATCGCCGCCATTCCCCCCAACAAACGCGCCGTGAACATGATGTTCCAAAGCTATGCGCTGTTTCCCCACCTGTCGGTGGCCGAAAATATTGCGTTCGGTCTGAAACGCGACAAGCAACCGAAAGACCAGATCGCTGCACGGGTCGAGGAAATGCTGACCCTCGTGCAACTGAACAAGTTTGCCAACCGCAAGCCGCACCAGATTTCCGGCGGCCAACGCCAACGTGTCGCGTTGGCAAGGTCGCTTGCGAAAGCCCCCAAGCTCTTGTTGCTGGACGAACCCCTTGGCGCGCTGGACAAAAAGCTGCGTCAGGATACGCAGTTTGAATTGATGGATATTCAAGAAAAAACCGGCACAACTTTCGTGATCGTGACACATGACCAGGAAGAAGCGATGACCGTCGCCAGTCGCATTGCCGTAATGGATCATGGCAAGATTATTCAGGTCGACACGCCTTCGAAGATCTATGAAGAGCCGAAGTCAATCTATGTCGCTGACTTCATTGGTGACGTAAACCTGATCAGGGGCAACGTGTCCAAGACGGGCGGTGGACACGCGTCCATTGCCTGGGCTGAAGGTCAACCCGAGCTAACCGGCATTTCACAGCAGGATCTGCCCCTTGGAGGTGCCGCCACACTGGCGGTGCGGCCCGAGAAAATGAGCATCTATACCTCGCGCCCAAAGGATCAGGCCAATGTGATCAAGGGCAAAGTCCTGGACATCGCTTATCTGGGCAACATGTCCACTTATGTGATTGAAACCACGACCGGTGAGACAATCAAGGCACAGATCGCCAATACGCGCCGCATTCACCGCCGCCAGATCACTTGGGAAGACAAGGTTTGGCTAGGCTTCACGGACACCGCCGGCGTGGTGCTGGACAAATGAAACGCTTCGCCCTGATTTCCATCCCCTATCTATGGCTACTGGCCTTGTTTCTGGTGCCATTCCTGATCGTTTTGAAGATCAGCTTGTCGGACACTGCGCTGTCGATCCCGCCCTACACCCCCACGCTTGACCTGTCCGAAGGCTGGGCAGGTGTGAAGGAATGGTGGGCCGGGCTGGACATCGAAAACTTCACCTGGTTGACCGAGGATGACCTTTACTGGAAGGCTTATCTGTCCAGCCTGAAGATCGCCATCATCTCGACGATACTGACCCTGATGGTTGGGTATCCGATCGCCTATGGGATGAGCCGCGCGCCGGACGAATGGCGCCCGACATTGATGATGCTGATCATCCTGCCCTTCTGGACCAGTTTCCTGATCCGCGTCTATTCGTGGAAAGCGATCCTGTCGAACGAAGGGCTATTGAACCAGTTATTGATGTATCTGGGAATTATCAGCGAGCCGTTGGTGATCCTGAACACCAACCTCGCCGTCTATATCGGCATCGTCTACACCTACCTGCCCTTCATGGTCTTGCCGATCTATTCGGCGCTGGAGCGGATGGACGAAAGCCTGCTGGAAGCCGCCGAAGATCTTGGCTGCTCGCGCTTCAACGCTTTCTGGCTGGTGACATTTCCGCTTTCCAAGCAGGGTGTCGTGGCCGGGTCTTTCCTCGTCTTTATCCCCGCCATGGGTGAATTCGTGATCCCGGCCCTGTTGGGCGGGTCGAAAACGCTTATGATCGGCAAAGTGCTTTGGGAAGAGTTCTTCTCGAACCGCGACTGGCCAGTAGCGTCCGCCGTCGCCGTCATTCTTCTGCTGCTGCTGATTATCCCGATTGTCCTGTTCCAGCGGAACGAAGAAAAGCAAAGGGAGGCTGAGAAATGAGGCGTCTGTCCTGGTTCAACGCGGTTTCCCTGACCTTGGGATTTGCGTTTCTCTATATTCCGATGATGATCCTGATCACCTATTCTTTCAACGCGGGTAAACTTGTGACCGTATGGTCCGGGTTCTCGACCAAATGGTATGGCGAGCTATTCCGAAACGAGGCGTTTCTGGACGCGGCGTGGGTCACGTTGAAAGTCGCGGTGATGTCGTCATCCATCGCCACGGTGCTGGGCACGATGGCGGCCTATGTCATCGTGCGCGCGGGCCGTTTCCCCGGCCGCACGGTATTTTCTGGCATGATCTACGCGCCGCTCGTGATGCCAGAAGTGATCACGGGTTTGTCTTTGCTCCTGCTGTTCATCTCGATCGGACTGGACCGTGGGGTTCTGACCATCGTTCTGGCACATACCACCTTCTCGATGTGCTTTGTATCGGTCGTGGTCTCCTCCCGCCTTGTGACCTTCGACCAGTCGCTGGAAGAGGCCGCACTTGATCTGGGCTGCACCGGATTCGAGGCCTTTCGCCTTGTCACCCTGCCCATCATCATGCCGGCGGTCGTATCTGGCTGGTTGCTGGCCTTCACCCTGTCGCTGGACGACCTTGTGATCGCGTCGTTCACTTCCGGACCCAGCTCGACCACGCTGCCGATCAAGATCTTCTCGGCGGTGCGGCTGGGCGTGAGCCCCGAAATCAACGCCCTGTCCACCATCATGATCGGTCTTGTCACCATCGGCGTTATCGGTGCGTCGCTGACATCCAAGCGGTCCATTGCCAAGCGTCAGAAAGACGAACAAGAGGCCATCCAATGACCGACTTCCTGAAAGAATACGCCGATTATTGCAAAGCGCATGGGCGGCCGGATCGGCTTGAGCTGATGTTGTGTGACATCAACGCCGTCTTGCGGGGCAAATGGTTGCCGGGGGATGATGAACAGAAGCTGACTGATGGGGCAGTGCGCCTGCCTCATTCCACATATGTACCGAACATTCTGGGGGCTGAAGTGTCCGAAACTGGGTTGGGCATTGTCGTGGGTGACCCGGACGGACGTATCGTCCCGATCGCCGGTTCGCTTAAACCAGTGCCATGGGCCAAGGGAAACATGGCACAGGTGCAGGTTGAAATGCTCGATCCCGATACGGGCAAGATCAGTGAATTATCGTCGCGCAAACTGCTTTCCAACATGGTTGACCGGTTCCATGACAAGGGATGGCACCCGGTTCTTGCCAGCGAGTTGGAGTTCTATCTGATCCAGCCACGCCAAAGCGAAGACGAGGCGCCGACCCCACCCGATCGCAGCCCCGACGCCCAGAATTATGATCTTGAAGTGCTGGAACGCACGCAAGATGTGCTGGACGATATTCTGGAGATATCGGCCATTCAGGGCATTGCGACGGACACGTTGATTGCCGAATACGGCCCAGGCCAGTTCGAGGTCAATTTCCACCATACCGACGATGTAATGAAGGCTGCCGATACGGCGCTTTTGTTCAAGCGATTGGTCCGGGGAGTTGCCCGCAATCACGGGTTGGAAGCCACCTTCATGGCGAAACCATATTCCAATTTTCCGGGCAACGGGATGCATTTGCACGCATCGGTCATTGATAAAGATGGCAAAAACATTTTCGACGATGGCAGCGGACAGGCATCAGAAATGCTGCGTGCTGCGGTGGGTGGCGCGCTTGACACCATGCGCGATTTGCAGGCCATCTTTGCACCCCATCTAAACTCCTATCGTCGCTATCGCCCGATGAGCTTTGCCCCGTCGGCCCCCGACTGGGGCTATGACAACCGTGCCGCCGGCGTCCGTCTGCCCGAGGTCTCGGGTCCCGGTGCCCGTCTGGAACACCGGATCGCGGGGGCAGATGTGAACCCCTATCTGGTGATCACCGCCATCTTGGGCGGCATTCTGCATGGGTTGGAAACGAAACCGGACCTGCCGTTGCCATTGGATGACCCAAATGCCGAAACCGCGCCGCGTCTGACCGCCGACTGGATCCGCGCTGTCGACCGGTTCTCGCAATCCGACATTGCTGCGGACATCTTTGGCGAACGCTATCGCGACATATACGCCGCTGTGCGACTGGATGAGATCGACCAGCTCACAAACGAAATCAGCCAGATCGAATACCGCGCCTATCTCGGACGGCTCTGAGCCAATGCCCCGCCGCATCTATGAAGGCTATGCCTATTCTGATGCGGCACGGGCAGAATGTATCTGGCCGCTGCCTGACCAGACCTGGCCGGAGTTGACGGACGCAGAAACAACCGAGGTCGCCATCGTCGGTGGCGGCTTTACCGGCTTGTCGGCAGCTCTGCATCTTGCCCAGTCCGGTGCCGAAGTCACTCTGCTGGAAGCACACGTTCCGGGCTGGGGGGCTTCTGGTCGCAATGGCGGTTTCTGCTGCATCGGAGGCGACAAGATCGGGCTTGGCGCAATCCGCCAGCGGTTTGGCGTTGCTGCCGCACAGGCCTATTTCAATGCTCAGCGCGGCGCAATCGACCTCGTCGACGACTTGCTCTCGACCCACGGAATTGATGCCGAGACCCATTCAAGCGGAGAACTGCAACTCGCCCACCGGCCCGACATACTGCCCACCCTGCGCGCCGAACGGGACCTCTGGGCAGAATACGGCGTCGACGCCACGCTGATCCCGCAGCAAGACCTTGCAGACCAAGGCGCATCCGGCACCTTTCACGGTGGGCTTCACGTGCCCCTGGGTTTTGCACTCAATCCCGGAAGATACTTGACCGGCCTTGCCACCGCCGCCGCAAATGTCGGGGCATTGATCCGTGCAAACAGCCTGGTCCAGTCGATCACCCGATCAGGCAGCACCTATAAGCTGAAAACGCCGCGCGGCCAATTGACGGCACGGAAGTTGATCCTTGCAACAAACGGATATGGCGCAGACGGCCTTCCCGACTGGCTGACCGGGCGTTACCTTCCCTTGCAATCCAACATCCTAATCACCCGCCCCCTGACTGAAGATGAAATCTTTGCCCAAGGCTGGACCACTGATCTTATGGCCTATGACAGCCGTCACCTCTTGCACTATTTTCGCCTGCTTCCCGACCGCCGCTTTCTGTTCGGCGCACGCGGCAATGTCAGGGCAAGCGCGCAGGGGCAGGCCGCGATGCGCGCGCGGATGCGCCGAGACCTCGCGGCGATGTTCCCGGCTTGGGTCAATGTCGAAACCCCGTTCTTCTGGTCCGGCCTCGTCAGCCTGTCCCGCGACCTGCTGCCCTATGCCGGGCCGATCGGAGATTGGGAAGACGCATGGGTGGGCATGAATTATCACGGAAATGGGGTCGCCATGGGCACATGGGTGGGTGCGCGACTGGCGGATTTGGCAATGGGGCGCGATCCCTTGCTACCCATCCACGCGCGTCCCCTGCCCCGCTTCCCCTTGCCGTCGATCAGGCGCAGCTATCTTTATCCAGCCATCCTTGCATACCGGTTGAAAGACGGCCCAGTCACCTGACCATCCCGACTTCTTCTTGTTCAGAAATCCCGGAGGTATCCCGTCTTGACCCATCAAATTGACAAACTGTCGGATTACCTCAAGGTGGCGACATGACCAGCCCGACTGTTTGCATTTCCTTCTTTTCCGGCTTTGGCCACACCAAACGTATTGCGCAGGCTATTGCGCAGGGGGTTGGCAAATCAGCGCAGCTGATTGATGTGGCTGCGATAACCGACGCCGATTGGGAGGCACTTGATGCTGCCGATGCCATTGTTTTCGGGGCACCGACCTATATGGGGTCAGCCGCCGCGCGGTTCAGCCAGTTTCTGGAGGCGGTCGATACCCGCTGGGAACATGGCAAATGGGTCGATAAGATCGCGGCGGGCTTTACGACTGCGATCCATCCGTCGGGTGACAAACTGGCAACCCTGCAAAGGTTGTCCATATTCGCTGCCCAGATGGGCATGATCTGGGTCGGCCAGTCCGAGATCGGGGCACCGGTCAAGCCTGACCGACACGGTGCCAATCGCGACGGAAGCTGGCTGGGTCTGATGGTCACAGAAAAACTGGGACAGGATGATGATCTGCCCGCGAGTGATCTTGAGACCGCACGCCGGTTCGGCGCACGTGTCGAACAGGTCACAACCCGTTGGACGCGCGGGCACCGTTAACGGCTTGTTTGGTGCCGTTTTAACACTGGCCGTTAGAAATATGCCCTTTGTTCCTCGGTATCGGCCAGATCGCGAACTCATCAGACGCTTGAGTGGTTCAGGAAAACGAAAAACCCCCACCGGTCAACGGCAGGGGTTTTCCGTTTCGTCGTTGACGGGTTTTACTTCTGCGTGATCCGCCCATCCAGCATTGGCGTCGCCGATCCCATCCCAGCCAGATACTCGGCGGTCACGTCGGCAAGATCCGGGCCAAAATCATATGCGTTCTGCGCGTCGCGGAACATCTTGTATCCGTCACCGCCGTTGCGAACATAATTGTTGGACACAACACCATAAGTCTTGGCAGGATCAAGCGGCACATAGCTGTCGCCTTCCATGACCATCACGTCCGATATCCGTTCGCCTGCCGGCTTCGACACGTCGAAGGTGAATTTCAATCCCGCCACCTGCGGGAAGCGACCAGCGCCGTCTTCATACTGGCTGACGCCGTTTTCAAGCGCCGCAAGGATGACCTCGCCCGAGACCTGGAAGGTCGACAACGTGTTCTGGAAGGGCAGAACCGTCAATACTTCGCCCATCGTCACTTCACCCGCATCAATCGAGGCGCGAATACCGCCACCGTTCTGAATGGCGATCTGGATGCCCTGATCCTTTACGCGCGCCAGCATCGCATCGGCGATGATGTTGCCCATCGCGCATTCCCGAGCACGGCACGAAGTGCGCTCTCCGTCGATGACCTCGCTCGTTTCGGCGATAACCTTATTGCGAATTTCGTCCAGTGGAACCGCTGCCTCGGCAATTCTTGCTGCGGTCGCTTCGTCCTCAGCCACTGAAACGTCCATGATGATCGGCTCACCGCTGGCTTCGGTGATGTTGCCATCGTCATCAAAGGTGACATTCAACTCGCCAAGGAATTTGCCATAAGCATAGGCCGACACAATCGCGGTGGACCCGATCATTGTCGGGTACGGGCCTTCGGCGTTTTCATTGGAGTTGGACAGTAACGTATTCGAGTGACCACCAACAATAACGTCGACGCCAGTTGTTTCTGCGGCCACCTTCTGATCGACCCCATAGCCCGAATGGCTGAGCACGATGATCTTGTTCACCCCCTCGGCAGTCAGCTTGTCGACCTCGCCCTGCACCGCCTGCACCGGATCGGTGAAAATGACATTGGGACCGGGCGAGGCCAGTTCGTCGGTGTCCTGCGGGGTGAGGCCGATCAAGCCCAGCTTTTCTCCGCCGCGTTCGATGATGGTCGATTTGGCGAGTTCGCCGGCAAGCATCCCTTCGCCTGACACATCAGCGTTGGACATCAGGACCGGGAAATCCACCGCATCCATGAAACCGCGCAGAACTTCCGGGCCGTCGTCAAATTCGTGGTTGCCCACGGTCATGGCGTCATAGCCCATCTTGTTCATCATCTCGGCGGCCAGTTTGCCCTTGTAATAGGTATAGAACAACGTGCCCTGAAACTGGTCGCCCCCATCCACAAGAATCGTGTTGTTCGCGCGCGCGCGCGCCTCGGCGATGGCACTGACCAGACGGGCCGAACCGCCAAAGCACTCGCCTGCCGTATTGTCCTCGGCCGAGCAACCGGAATCATATTTGCTGATCGGTTCGAACCGGGCGTGAAAGTCATTGGTGTGAAGAACGGTCAACGTGTAATCCGCCGCCGCCGTACCCGCTGTCACGGCCAACACCGCAGCCGTTGTCATGAAACGCATAATCATTGGGAACCCCCTGTTATTTGTCTTGCAAACAAGTTGACGCGAGTCGGCCCGACTTGTCAAAGATCGCGATATGAATGGCAAACTGACGTAACGGGAAGATGTCAGGTCTGCGGCGACCTATTGCCCCGGAAAGCCAACATGGCTTGACGAAGTTCAGCCCGCGAGTCACATGGAGGGCATGCAGATATACAAAATTTTTCGCACCGCAGAATGGCAGGCGTTCAAGGCAGCCGGCAAGACGCTGGGCGCCCCGGTCGACCTGAAGGATGGCTACATTCACTTTTCGACCGCCGAACAGGTGGCAGAAACCGCCGCGAAACACTTCGCGGACGAAGACGCTTTGGTGCTGGTCGCGTTTGAGTCTGATGCCATGGGAGGTGCCTTGAAGTGGGAACCATCCCGCGGCGGCGCCTTGTTTCCCCATCTTTATCGTGATCTCATGTTGTCCGAAGCCCTGTGGCATCGCGCATTGCCTCTGGGTCGCGATGGTCACGACTTTCCGAAAGCCCTTGCATGAACCTGGTCGAGAAAATCGCGCTTGGCGTGCTGCACCGGATTGATCCGGAACACTCGCATTCGCTGGCCCTTATGGCGATGAAGGCTGGTGTTGTTCCAATGCCGGGTATCGTGACCTCGGACCGCCTGAGGACCTCGTTCTGTGGAATGGCCCTGAGCAATCCGGTCGGGCTTGCCGCAGGCTATGACAAGAATGCGACCGTCGTTGATGCCTTGACGCAGGCAGGCTTTGGCTTTGTCGAAGTGGGTGCCGTCACCCCGCATCCGCAACGAGGCAACCCGAAACCGCGCCTGTTTCGCCTGACCGAAGACCAGGCCGTTATCAACCGTTTCGGCTTCAATAACGAAGGGATGGAGGCAGCTGCGGCCCGTCTGACCCGCCGTTCGCGTCGACGCCCTGTGCCCGTTGGGCTGAACCTTGGGGCCAACAAAGACAGTGAAGACCGCGCGGCTGATTACGTCCGCGTGTTTGAAACCTGCGGACCCTATGTCGATTTCGCGACCGTGAATGTCAGCTCACCCAACACCGAAAAGCTGCGTGACCTGCAAGGGGCGGATGCGTTGCGGGGGCTGTTGTCAGGGGTTTTGGCCGCGCGTGAAGGGCAGGACAAATATACGCCGATCTTCCTGAAGATCGCACCGGATCTGACCGACGCCGAACTGGCCAAGGTCGCGGGCGTCGCGCAAGAAGTGGATGTCGACGCGATCATCGCCACCAACACCACCCTGTCCCGCGATGGTTTGAAAAGCCGATACAGGACCGAGGCCGGCGGTCTGTCCGGCCCCCCTCTGTTTGAAAAATCCACCCGTGTGCTGGCCCGGTTGTCTGAATTGACCGATGGCACCATGCCGCTGATCGGGGTCGGTGGTATCGCCTCGGCGGAAGATGCGTATCAGAAGATCCGCGCGGGGGCTTCGATCGTGCAGCTTTATTCCGCGCTGGCCTATAAGGGGTTGAGCCTTGTGGAAGAGATCGCACTGGGGCTCGATGAATTGTTGGAACGAGACGGGTTCGCCCATGTCGCGGACGCCGTCGGAACCGGACGAAAGGATTGGCTATGACTGAAATCTGGCACAACCCACGCTGCTCGAAATCGCGCCAGACCCTGGCCATTCTTGAAGACCGTGGCGAGGATGTAACCGTGCGCCGGTATCTTGAGGATGCACCCGACGCGGCCACATTGCGGTCGGTCCTGACCGCTCTGGATGCTGCACCTATTGCGATCATGCGGACGGGTGAAACACGGTTCAAAGAGCTTGGATTGACCAAGGACAGCCCCGATGACACCCTGATCGCGGCCATGGTGGCGCACCCGATCCTGATCGAACGGCCCATCGTGATCAAAGAGGGCAAGGCTCGGATTGGTCGCCCGCCGGAAAGCGTGATAGAGATACTTTAGACAACGGTCCTTTCCAATGCGGGATAGCGCAGTCCAAGCGTGACACCGCGCGCGATGAACGAGATCAGCAGCGCCAGCCACAGCCCGTGATTGCCAATGAGCGGCATCAGTGCCAGAACGGCGATGATATAGATCGTTGCAGACACCACCATCATATTGCGCATGTCTGCCGTGCGGGTCGCGCCGATGAATATCCCGTCCAGCATCCAGGACGGCCACCCCACCAAGGGCGCGAACACCATATAGATCAGGAACACGCGTGCTGCGACGCGCACGTCTTCGGCTGTGGTCATCAGGTCGATGGCCGCGCCGCCGAATAACAGAAAGCCCAACGCCAGCACAGCCGAGATGCCTGCCCCCCATTGGCTGGACATGATCGCCGCACGGCGCAGCCCGGCGCGGTTTCGTGCGCCCAACGCCTGCCCCACGAAGGTTTCCGCGCCAAAGGCAAAACCGTCCATTGCAAAGGCGGCTACGTTCAGGAATTGAAGCAGGATCTGGTTGGCGGCCAGTTCGACATCTGAAAACCGGGCACCGAAGAACATGAAACTGGTGAAGATCGCCGTGAGCAGTAGTGACCGGATCAGAATGTCGCTGTTCACGACGGCCATGCGTTTCAGGGTTTCCGGATCCAGCACCCGCACCCGATCATGCCATGCGGCATTGGCGAACACGTCCCGACAGAGCCATAGAGCGAAGGCTGCGCCACCGACCTCGGCAATCAAGGTGGCAATGGCGACCCCTTGAATCCCCCAGCCCAACCCTAGAACAAACCAGACATCCAGAACGATGTTGATGCCGTTCATCGCTACTTGCAGCACTAGGATGGAACGCGTGCGCTCCAACGCAATCAGCCAGCCGGTGAAGGCCGTCATCGCAATGGCAAACGGGGCGCCCCAAATACGGATGGCCAGATAGTCCTGCGCCATGCCCTCGACCTCGACCGACGCAGGGGCAAGTTTGAACGCGGCCCAGAACAGGGGGACTTGTAGCACGATCAGCGCAAGCCCGGCTGTCACCGCAATCAACACCGCGCGGGTCAGCATGGCCGACACTTCACCCATTCGTCCTGCCCCATAGGCTTGCGCGGTCAGACCCGTGGTGCCCATCCGCAGGAAACCGAACACCCAATAGAAGGTCGAAATGACAACCGCCCCGATCCCCACCGCGCCAATCGGGGCCGCTTCGCCAAGCTGGCCGATGACGCCGGTATCCACGACACCCAGAATAGGCACCGTTACGTTGGACAGCACGATTGGACCCGCAACCGCAAGGATACGGCGATGGGTGATCTGCGCTGCGCGCGTGGTCATTTGCTGGGCATCAGAAAATGACCGGTGGCTTGAGTATAGAGCTTGTTACGATTGTCCTGCCACGCCTCGACATGCACCGACGCGTAGCGCCGCCCCTGCCGCACAATCCGCGCGCGCGCATAGGCGTCGCGCGGCAGGCCAGACCGCAGATAGTCGATCGAGAAATCGATTGTCTTGGGCAGATAGGGCAGGTTGTCCGGGCCAAGCGTGCCGGGGTCCAGCTTGCCGCTTTCCATGTCTTCCCACAAAGACACCCAGCTGAGTTCGATCACCGCTGCGGTTTCCAGAAACGCCGCCGTCACCCCGCCATGGATGGCTGGCAGCATTGGATTGCCGATCAGCTTGTCAGAAAACGGCAGAATGGCGGTCAACTCGTCCCCGTGACGTTCGACGGTGATGCCCAGAAAGGTCAGATAGGGCACGCTGCCGACAAGGGCCGACAAGGTTGCATCGCGACGTTTCTTGATCACCTCGACCGGTTCGGGACGGGGGCGTTTGACGGATCTGCTCATGGCGCGTCCCCCCCACTGATCTCGGTCGAGATTTCGGTCGAGCGGCGCTTGGAATCGCCATCGGCAGAAAACGCGCCGGTTGCGGTGGCCACCGGGCGGCTTTCATCTTCGTCCAGCGCCACGGCACGCACAAAGGCCACTGACCGGGTGACGTGATAACAGGTGGCGCGCGCTGTGATCCGCTGCCCGGGCGTCGCCGGGCGCATGTAATCAATGCGCAGGTCAAGCGTCGCGGTGACCGCGGGGGCGTCCGGGTGGCTCATCACAGCCGACCCGCAGCAAGTGTCCATCAGCGCCGATACCGCGCCACCATGAATGACCCCCGAACGGGGATCGCCTATGAAGCGCGGATCATATGGCATGGACATCACTGCCTCGCCTTCCCCCAATGCGTCAAGGGTCATGCCCAAGGCCCCGCAATGCGGGATGGCTTCAGTAAATTTCCGTGCAATTTCAGCTTTCTTTTCGGGAGTAAGACCTTTGATCATCACAGGTTCCCTTTTGTCATGTCCCGCCTTTTATTGGCTGTTGCAAAACACACGTCTAGCCCTGTTTCTCGAATTGGGAATAATTCCCAATTGCAAAAACATCCGTGACTGGTGCCACCGCCCGTATTGTCCCGAGTTGGAAAGTGCGCGTGGGGTGCAGGTTCCGCTGGCTGCTCAATTCGGGTGCTGCTCCGGGCTACCACAAAGGTCTGGCCGTTGTGGCGGCTTATTGCTCGGGCCGTGCCGGGTTTGATGCTGTGGACGAACGCGCACCGCAACACTGGGCAACGCCTTGTTCAGGGCAATAGCCCGCTTTGTTCAACAGTCCCGGCCTTGATCGCGGTCCGAGCATTCTGTTCCGTTACAGTTGGCTCGATGAACAGGGCATGCCCAGAATCCGCAGGTGGTTCTACGCAATTGCACCCCATGCACTGGTCGATTACGCTGTGTCCCATAAAGATTGAAAATGGGGCACCGATGACTGAAGACCGCCTGACCTTCAAGGAAATGTGCGCGAAGTTCGACGTGACGCCGCGCACGCTCAGATACTACGAGTATATCGAACTTCTGAGTCCCGAAAAGGAAGGCCGCGCCCGCTATTACACCCCGCGCGAGATCGCGCGTATGACACTGATTCTGCGCGGGCGGCGGTTTGGCTTTTCGCTGGAGGAACTGCGACAGTGGCTTCTGATCTATGATGAGAAAGGCACAGATGCGCAAAACCGCGCGTGGGTTGAGCTTGCCGACCGGCAACTCGTTGATCTGCGCACTCAGCAGGAAGAACTGGCGGAAAGCATCAAAGACCTTCAGAAACTGCGTGACGACGTGGCCCAGGCGCTGACCTGACCCGCGTCGTTTTCCTTTGTTTCAAGTTGTAATTGGGTGTTGCCACAATAACCGGCGATATGCGCTGACCCAGCGGCACCCTGTTTTCTGTTGAAAACCATACCCTTGCGTCATGCATGCTGATTTTCGACGTTACGTAACGACAAGAAAAACTCTGACGCCACGTTACATTTACGTCAACGTAAACTTATATTGTATGACGTGCTGGTCAGAACACACGACCGGCGTCGGGTAAAGATTGGAGCTAGTATGACCGACGAACTTATGACCATTCGGCAAATGTGCGATGCCTTTAACGTCACCGCGCGCACGCTGCGTTTTTACGAAGCGAAGGATCTTATCGCACCCATTCGTGAAGGCCAGAAGCGGTTGTTTACCAAGCGTGATCGTGCGCGTCTCAAACTGATCCTGCGCGGCAAGCGTTTCGGCTTTTCGCTGGAAGAGATACGGCAATTGCTGGACCTTTACGACCGCGGCGACCAACAAAAAACGCAACTGAAACGCACCTATGACGTGGCGCTTGGTCATTTGGATGACCTGAAGCGTCAACGGGCCGAGCTGGATGACGCCATCGACGATCTGACAAACCAGTTGAAATGGGTGAACGACAAGATCGCTTCACTTGACGATGACCAATAAGACCTAAGACAAGGACGACCTCTATGCCCAGCTATACCGCGCCGACCAAGGACATGGCCTTCCTTCTGCATGAAGTGCTCAAGGCGGACAAACTGAACATTCCCGGCTACGACGAACTGGAACCCGACTTCACGGCGGCAGTTCTGGAAGAGGCCGGAAAAGTGGCCAGTGGGGTTCTGACGCCCCTGAACGTGGTGGGCGATCAGGAAGGCTGCCGGTTGGAAAACGGTGTCGTCTATACCCCCCCCGGCTTTAAAGAAGCGTTTGAGCAAATGAAAGAAGGCGGCTGGACCGGTCTGGACATGCCGGAAGAGTTCGGTGGCCAGAACATGCCGGTTCTGCTGGGCACAGCAGTGGGCGAGATGTTTTCGGCCGCGAACCAGGCCTTCACCATGTATCAGGGCCTGACGCACGGTGCAGCCTCGGCCATCCTGGCACATGGCACGGACGAGCAAAAAGCGACCTATCTGCCGAAGATGGTCAGCTGCGAATGGACCGGCACCATGAACTTGACCGAGCCACATTGCGGCACCGATCTGGGTCTTATGCGCACCAAAGCGGAACCGCAGGACGACGGCTCGTACAAGGTGTCGGGCCAGAAGATCTTCATCTCGGCTGGCGATCACGACATGTCCGAGAATGTCATCCACCTTGTGCTGGCGAAAATCCCGGGCGGTCCCGAGGGCATCAAAGGTGTGTCGCTGTTCATCGTGCCGAAGTTCAACCTGAACGAAGACGGTTCCGTCAGTTCGCGCAACGGTGTGAGCGTTGGTAATATCGAGCAAAAGATGGGCATCCACGGCAATTCGACCTGCGTCATGAATTATGACGAAGCCACTGGTTACCTGCTGGGGGACATGCACAAAGGCATGCGCGCCATGTTCACCATGATGAACGAAGCCCGTTTGGGCGTCGGCATGCAAGGTCTGGCGCAAGCCGAAGCGGCGTATCAGAACGCCGTGATCTATGCCAGGGACCGCCTGCAAGGGCGCGACGTGACCGGCGTGAAAAACCCCGACGGCCCCGCCGATCCGCTGATCGTGCACCCAGACATCCGCCGCTCACTTATGGATCAGAAAAGTTTCATCGAAGGCGCGCGTGGGTTCCTGTTCTGGGGTGCCCTGCTGATCGACCAGGCACATCGTTCGGGCGACAAGGAAGCAGATGGCCTCATCAGCCTGATGACCCCGGTTCTGAAAGGGTTCCTGACCGATCAGGGCTTCGATATGACCGTTCTGGCCCAGCAGGTCTATGGCGGACACGGATACATCGAAGAACATGGCATGAGCCAATTCGTTCGCGACGCCCGCATCGCGCAAATTTATGAGGGTGCCAATGGCGTGCAGGCGCTCGACCTGGTGGGTCGCAAGCTGGCCGCTGACGGCGGCAAACATGTCATGGCCTTCTTCGAGTTGATCAAATCCTATTGCAAGGGCCAGGACGGCGATGAGATGAAAGACTTCATCGAGCCGCTGAAAACCGCATCGAAGCACCTGCAAGCGGCGTCGATGTTCTTCATGCAAAACGGTATGAAGAACCCCAATCACGCGCTGGCAGGCAGCTATGACTTCATGCACCTGTTTGGTCATGTCTGCCTGGGCTATGCTTGGGCACAGCAAGCGCGTGCTGCATTGGATGCCCTTGCAAATGGAGCGACTGACGCCACGTTCTATGAGACCAAGCTGGCAACAGCGCGCTACTATATGGCACGCCGCCTGCCCGCAACGGGTATGCACCTGGCGCGCATCGAAAGCGGCGCGGACATGGTAATGGCCTTGGACGCGGACGCGTTCTGAGCCACGCCAACACAGTAAGGAGAGATTATGCCGAAACGCTTCAAACTGACCCGCCGCTTCCCCTGTGCCATGACAGAGGATGGCTATCGTCGACTGCGACGTTTCGCGAAAGAGGCAGGGCTTGACGAAGGTGAAGCCCTGTCCTTCCTCTTCGAGCATTTCGACAGTGTAACGGACCACGAGAACCTGACCGCGCGTTTGCGCTTGTTCAATTCGGAATTGGATGCGCGCAAACGCTGACCACGCCGCCCGCGGCCCCGACAGGAGCCTCCGGCGGGGATACTTATGACAAGAAAAGCCCGCTCGTATTTTCTTGTCATAAATATCCCGGGGGTCCGGGGGCAGCGCCCCCGGCTACGGAACATCGACAAGGAGGCTCGGATGACGATCAAGCTGTATTGCTTTGGGGAAAGCGGCAACGCCTATAAGGCGGCACTGACGCTAGAACTGTCCGGCCTGGATTGGGAACCTGTTTTGGTCGATTTCTTCCACGGCGAAAGCAGAAGCCCGGAGTTTCGCGAGTTGAACCCGATGGGCGAGGTGCCGGTGATGATCGACGGGGATGTGACCCTGTCGCAATCGGGTGTCATTCAGGACTACGTGTCCTCAAAATCCGGCAAGCTGGGCGGGCGTAGCGCAAAAGAACGCCGCGAAATCCTGCGCTGGCAGTTTTGGGACAATCACAAGATGTCGTCAGTGGCGGGTCCGACCCGTTTCCTGATGAATTTCATTCCAGAGGACAAGCGGCCCGTAGAGGTTATCGCCTTCAACCAAGGCCGTTTGAACGCCGCTTACAAAGTGCTGGAAGGCGAGTTGAGCAAGCGCGACTGGTTGGTCGGCGACACCATCACGCTCGCCGATATCTCGTGCTGTGGCTATCTGTTCTATCCTGAACCGTTCGGCTTTGACCGCACCGAATGGCCCGCAATCGACGCCTGGCTGACCCGTATTTCCGACACGCCCGGCTGGAAACACCCCTATGACCTGATGCCCGGTTCCCCTGCGGACCGTGCGTGATCTCGAAAGGACGAAAGATGACCGACGCCTATATCTATGACGCCGTGCGCACCCCGCGTGGTAAAGGTAAGAAAGACGGCACCCTGCACGAGGTGACCGCCGTGCGCCTGTCCGCGCTGGCGCTGAACGCTTTGAAAGAGCGCAACAATCTTGATGGCCATGCCGTTGAGGATGTGATCTGGGGCAACGTGACCCAAGTGGGCGAGCAAGGCGCGTGTTTGGCCCGTTCCTCGGTGCTCTATTCCGATCTGGACGAACGTATTCCGGGCGTGTCCATCAACCGCTTCTGTGCCTCGGGCCTTGAGGCTGTGAACATGGCCGCCAACCAGGTCAAAGGCGGTGCAGGTGACGCCTATATCGCCGGTGGCGTGGAAAGCATGAGCCGTGTGCCGATGGGCATGGATGGCGGCGCGATTGCCGCCGATCCTTTTCTGGCCATGAAGGCCTATTTCGTGCCGCAAGGTATCTCGGCTGACATCATTGCGACCGAATTTGGGTTTAGCCGCGACGATTGTGACGCCTATGCCGTCGAAAGCCAGAAACGCGCCGCTGCTGCCCGGGCGGATGGCCGGTTCAAGTCGATCATTCCGGTCGTTGACCAGAACGGACTTGAGATCATGGCGCAGGACGAGATGATCCGCGAGACCACGATGCAAACGCTGGGTGGCTTGAACCCGTCATTCAAAGCGATGGGTGAGGCAATGCCGGGCTTTGACGCGGTGGCCCTGCTGAAGTATCCGCATCTGGAAAAGATCAACCATGTGCACCACGCGGGCAACTCGTCCGGCATCGCCGATGGTTCTGCCGCCATTCTGATCGGCAACAAGGAGTTCGGCGAACGTCACGGGTTGAAGCCACGGGCGCGTGTCAAAGCGACGTCAAAAGTGGGCACCGACCCGACGATCATGCTGACCGGGCCGGTTCCGGCCACGGAACGCGTGCTGCAAGCTGCGGGCATGAGTTTCAGCGACATCGACCTGTTTGAAGTCAACGAAGCCTTCGCCTCGGTCGTGCTGCGCTTTATCCAAGCATTTGACGCCGACACGAACAAAGTGAACGTGAACGGCGGTGCCATCGCAATGGGTCATCCGCTGGGCGGCACAGGCGCGATGATCCTGAGTGCCCTGTTGGACGAAATGGAACGCACCGACAAGGAAACCGGTCTGGCCACACTTTGCATCGGGTCAGGCATGGGTGCCGCAACCATTCTCGAACGCGTGTAAGAAGGAGACGTTATAATGGCTGATTTTCACTATTCCGTGGACGCCGATGGCGTCGCCACCATCACCTGGGATGTCCCCAACAAATCCATGAACGTTCTGTCTTATGACGCGTTGCGCGAGTTGGACGCTCATATCGACATTGTTTTGGCAGACGACACCGTGAAAGGCGCGATCATCACCTCTGGCAAGAAAGACTTTGCCGGGGGCATGGACCTGAACGTCATCGCACAGATGAAGTCGGACGCGGGCGACGACCCGGCCAAGGGTCTGTTTGACGGCGTGATGGCAATGCACGGCGTGCTGCGCAAGATCGAACGCGCGGGCATGGACCCGAAGACCAACAAAGGCGGCAAACCGATTGTCGCGGCCCTGCCCGGCATCGCGCTTGGCATTGGGCTTGAGATCCCGCTGGCCTGTCATCGCATCATTGCCGCCGACAACCCCAAGGCCAAGATCGGCCTGCCGGAAATCATGGTCGGCATCTTCCCCGGCGCAGGTGGCACCACCCGCCTTGTGCGCAAGATGGGCGCGATGGCGGCTGCCCCCTTCCTGCTGGAAGGCAAGACCGTGACGCCCGACAAGGCAAAGGCGTCCGGCCTGATTGACGACGTTGTGCCGGCGGATGAGTTGCTGGCCCGCGCCAAAGAGTGGGTGTTGAACGCCACCGACGCCGATATCGTGAAACCATGGGATGCCAAGGGCTATAAAATGCCCGGCGGCGCGCCCTATCACCCGGCGGGGTTCCAGACATTTGTTGGCGCCGCTGCGATGATCCACGGCAAGACCAATGGCGTCTATCCAGCAGCCAAGGCGCTTCTGTCCGCTGTTTACGAAGGCGCACTGGTGCCGTTCGATGATGCCCTGCGCGTCGAATGCCGCTGGTTCGTGAACGTTCTGATGAACCCGTCATCATCTGCCATGATCCGGTCGCTCTTCATCAACAAGCAGGCGTTGGAAAAAGGCGCTGTGCGTCCTAAAGACGTGGCCGATCAGTCGGTCAAGAAAGTCGGTGTATTGGGCGCGGGCATGATGGGCGCAGGCATCGCGCTGGTTTCGGCCATGGCGGGGATGGAGGTTGTGCTGATTGACCAGACCCAGGAGGCGGCAGATCGCGGCAAAGCCTATTCCGAGACCTATCTGGACAAAGGCATCGCCCGCAAAAAAGCAACGCCTGAAAAGAAAGAGGCCGTTCTTTCCGCCATCAGCGCCACCACCGATCTTGATTCGCTGAAAGGTGCTGATCTGATCATCGAAGCGGTGTTCGAGGATGTGGGCGTCAAAGCCGAAATGACCAAGAAGGTCGAGGCCGTTGTGGGCGATGATTGCATCTTCGCCACCAACACCTCGACCCTGCCGATCACCGAGCTGGCCAAGGCGTCGGAACGCCCCGATCAATTCATCGGCATCCACTTCTTCTCGCCCGTCGAAAAGATGATGCTGGTCGAGATCATCAAGGGCCGCGCAACCGGGGATCGTGCTGTGGCCAAGGCGCTCGACTATGTGCGCCAGATTCGCAAGACGCCCATCGTGGTCAACGACGCTCGCTTCTTTTACTGCAACCGTTGCATCATTCCTTACATCAACGAAGGGATGCGCATGGTTGGCGAGGGCGTGTCGCCCGCACTGGTCGAAGGGGCCGCGAAACTGTTGGGCTTCCCGGTGGGGCCGTTGCAGTTGGTGGACGAAACCTCGATTGATCTGGGAGTAAAAATCGCCAAGGCCACCAAGGCGGCGATGGGCGATGACTACCCGGACAGCGCGGTGGACGACATCATCTTCTGGATGGCTGACCAAGGCCGCTTGGGCCGGAAATCAAATGCAGGTTTCTATAATTACGACGACAAAGGCAAGCGCACAGGTCTGTGGGAAGGTCTTGGCGACAGGTTCCCGCCCGCAGATGAGCAACCCGACCTGACCGAGGTGAAGCATCGCCTGATGATGAGCCAGGTTCTGGAAGCCGTCCGCGCGCTGGAAGAAGGCGTGTTGGAAGACATCCGCGAAGGTGACGTCGGTGCGATCCTTGCATGGGGCTTTGCGCCATGGTCCGGCGGTCCGTTCAGCTGGCTGGACATGATCGGCGCGGGCAAGGCGGTTGAGATTTGCGATGGCCTGACCGCAACCCACGGAGCGCGGTTCACCACCCCTGCCCTGTTGCGGGATTTGGCGGACAAGGGCGAGACGTTCTATGGCCGGTTCGACACGGCGCAGGACGCCGCCTGACCCACGACCACTTGGCGTTGGAACGGTCCGTGCAACCGCGCGGGCCGTTTTTGTTGAATCAGGCCGTCTTGCCTCAGAACGTATATGAGAATCTCAGAATATCCGGCGCGCACATATCGGCAACCAACGCGGCATCATCATCGCAGTAATAATCGCGATAATCCGCGCGCCGGTCAGATCTGTTCTCATGTGGCATCGGACCCAATGAAAACCCCAAATGCGCTTCGAGCGGGGCAAGATCGGCGGGCAACGCTTCCATCCGTGCGAACAGATCACAGCGTTCCTGCCCGTTCTGATCCGTTACGTAAGATCCCAACGGTGATCCTGCGAAACTGTCAATCGTATGCTGATGGTTCAGGAACTCGGAAAATGTCAGCGCATGGGCCAGATCGACCGCGGGATGATCGAAATGCTGTGCCTTGAGCCAGTGGTAATAGCTGACCAACCGATCCCAGGGGTTTCTCACCAACGTCACGATGAAATAATCCTCGACCTGCTCTTGCGTGACCAGCCCGTAAACATCGCGCAGCTTAGAGTGTTTCCACAACCGACCCGACGACTGAACATGCTTCATACGCCTGCGCCGTTTGACCGCTTTTGGCGTGTCGCCCAGCATGATGTCGTCCTTCATCGCCCGCGCCTCAAGCGCCAGCGCAAGTGAGGTCCCCCCGGTTTTTGGCGGATGGATGAAAATGTAACGACGCCCGTGTGAAATGATCATAGCCAGATAATACCCCGGTTTCAGGTCGCGCGCGAGCGCAACGAAATGATCGCGCCGGAGGCAATGATCAAGACCATCCCAAAAATAGCGCGGGCAGGCACCGGATCGCCAAACAAGACCAAACCCCACCCCGCAGCAAAGGGCAGCAAGAGATATTCATAGATTGCCACCTGTGCGGCATCTCCCATTTGATACCCCTTGAAGATCAGGCCAACGGCGACCAGAGATCCCACCGCCTGCATCACGGTCAAGCCCCAGCCTATCGGCGTGGGCCAAACCACACCACGCAGAATGAACCCTTCGGCGCCTGCGGGCACCTCGTGCACCCATAACGTCATCACAACCGAGCCGATCAGGCCGAACAAACCCAGCGCCAGAAAGAAATACAGCAGCATCGACAAGGCGCTTTCCCCCTCGCACCATTGCCGGGTGGCGATCCCCCCGATGGCATAGAAAAACCCGGCAGTCATGGGAACGAGCGCTACGGGATCAAGGCCGTTTGCAAAGGGGTCAAGCACGATCAGCACGCCCGCAAACCCGATGACTGCGGCGCTGATGCGCGTCAGGCCGACAGGTTCCCCCAGAAACAAGGCACCGATCAGCAGAACCCAGAGGGGTGCGGTAAACAGCCCGGCGGCGACCTGTCCGATCGGCAGGAAAGCCAGAGAGCCGAAATAGATCAGCATGGCCAAGGCTGCGAACCCGCCACGGATCGTTACGGCCCAGCGACGGATGGGATTCAGCCGGGCGCGTCCAACCCATGACAGAAGGACGAGTATTCCAACGGCCATGATCGCGCGCATCAGATGGAATTGCCACAACCCAAGGTCGCGCGCGATCAACACAACAAAGTTGTCAAAGAACCCCAACAGCAGCATCGCCAGACAAATTGTGCCCGCTGCGGTCAGCGTCCGATTGCCTGACATGTCGTTTTCCACCCTTTATTCAAGCGTCATGAGCATTGACCACGTGGGTATCATTCTGGTCTGCTTCAAAAACGACATACACGACCCAAAGGTCAGAGCAAGACAGGGAGAAACACCGATGGGCTGGATGGCTGACGAAACCGGGTTGAACAAATGCGCGGCAAACTTCGTACCACTGACGCCCTTGTCGCATCTTCGGCGTGCCGCGCGGGTGTTTCCCAAGCGCGAGGCGCTGGTCTATGGCACGCGGCGACTGAGTTACGCGGAATATCACGACCGGGTGACGCGGCTGGCCTCGGCGCTGACTGGCCGTGGGATCAAACCGGGTGACGTGATCGCTACGCTTCTGCCCAACATATTGGCGCATGTAGAAGCCAGCTTTGGCGTCCCGGCGTGCGGTGCGGTCCTGAACACAATCAACACACGGCTGGACGTAGACACTGTGGCTTACATCTTCGGTCATGGCGAGGCCCGCGCGGTGCTGGTCGACACCCAGCTTCTGCCGCTGGCGGAACAGGCCATCGGTCAACTGACCGCCCAAGGCAAGCCCGCGCCGATGATCATCGAGGTTGCCGACGCGGATGCCGGATTTCCGGCCACCGGCAACCATCTGGAATACGAAGACCTGTTGCGCGAAGGCAGCGCCAGTTTTGAGTGGATCATGCCTCAGGACGAATGGGAAAGCCTTGCGTTGAACTACACCTCTGGCACAACCGGGCGGCCCAAGGGCGTGGTTTGTCACCACCGGGGGGCCTATCTGATGACCATGGGCACCCCGATCAGTTGGGGCATGACACTATATCCGCGTTACCTGACCATTGTGCCCTTGTTTCACTGCAACAACTGGAACCATAGCTGGATGATGCCAGCGTTGGGGGGGACGATCATATGTTGTCGCGATATTACTGCCAAAGCGATCTATGACGCGATCGCCGATGAAGGCGTGACCCATTTTGGCGGCGCACCCATCGTGCTGAACATGATCGTGAATGCGCCAGACAAGGACCGTCGGACCTTTGACCACACGGTCGAGGTCTTCACCGCCGGTGCCCCGCCCGCTGCTGCCACCTTGGCAGCGATAGAGCCGTTAGGTTTCAACGTTACACAGGTCTATGGGCTGACCGAGACTTACGGCCATGTAACCGAATGCCTGTGGAATGGCCCGGAATGGGACGACCTGCCGCAAGACCAAAAAGCATCCATGAAAGCGCGAACCGGCATTGCCATGCCGCAAATGGAAGAGATCACCGTTCTTGACCCCGAAACGATGGAACAAGTTCCGATGGACGGCGAAACAATCGGCGAGATCATGATCCGCGGAAATTCCGTGATGAAAGGCTATCTGAAGAACCCAGAGGCAACGCACGAAGCCTTCTGCGGTGGATATTTCCACTCAGGAGACATCGCACACCAGACACCGGACGGTTACATCCGCATCACAGACCGCGCGAAGGATATCATCATTTCGGGTGGCGAAAACGTCAGTTCGGTCGAAGTTGAAGGCACTTTGATGCACCACCCCGCCGTGAGCCTGTGCGCTGTGGTGGCCAAACCCGATGACAAATGGGGCGAAGTGCCCTGTGCTTTTGTCGAACTGAAGGACGGCGCGAAGGTGACGGAAGACGAGTTGATCGCCTTCGTGCGCAGTCGTCTGGCCGGCTTCAAGACCCCAAAGATGATCGAGTTTTGCGAACTGCCCAAAACCTCGACCGGCAAGATCCAGAAGTTCGAATTGCGTGACCGTCTGCGGAACGCATCCTGATCCACCACGCGCATTGCCCCAACGACCGCAACAGACTATTCTTTCTGCAATGATAACGAGCAGGCGAGACCCGTCCGGCACATGACGGCCCTCACGAAATATCAACGGCTGGAGGCAGCCGGATTGTGGCGCGCCGATACCGAGGCTCAGCGCCGGGATGTGATCGTGTCACTTGGTGACGCCACATTGACGATTTCCGACACACATGACACCGCACTGACCCACTGGTCGCTGCCAGCCATTATCCGGCTGAACCCGGCCGAGCGCCCGGCCTTGTTTTCGCCGGGCAATGACGCCACCGAAGTGCTTGAGATTGACGACGACACAATGATCCGGGCGATCGAGAAGGTGCGCAAGGTTGTCGAACGACGACGCCCCCATCCGGGGCGCCTGCGCCATTGGATCACAGCCGGTTTCTTCTGCCTCTTGCTCGCGCTTGGTGTATTCTGGATGCCCAATGCGCTTCGGAACTACACGGTCTCTGTCCTGCCGGACCCGACACGGGAGGCCGTTGGGCAACGTATTCTGAACCGGATCGGTCGCGTGGCGGGCCAGCAATGCGATGGAAAGAATGGCCAAACCGCGCTTGACCGATTGACAAGTCGCGTACTGGACGGGTCAACGACCCGTGTAATCGTTTTGTCGGGCGGGGTGCAGACCGCGGCGCATCTGCCGGGACGGATCACCCTTCTGAACCGCGCCTTGATCGAAGACTACGAAGAACCCGACGTGGTCGCTGGTTTCCTGCTCGCCGAGGATCTGCGCCGTCAGAATACCGACCCGATGAAAGCCCTGTTGGAACATGCCGGGTTGAGGGCGACCGCTCAGATTTTGACGACGGGCGATCTGCCTGACAGCGTGATCGACAGCTATGCTGAAGATTTACTGACTGCGCCCACAGCTCCGATAAACCATGCCGCATTGCTGGCGCGATTTGCAAAGGCGGGTGTGCGATCCACCCCATATGCCTATGCGCTGGACCTCACAGGGGAAACGACACTTGAACTGATCGAGGCCGATCCTGTGCCACTGGCGGACGCCACACCCTTGCTGACCGATGCCAACTGGGTGCGCCTGCAAGGCATCTGTGGCGAATAGCCGCCCAGATGGACGCGCTGCTTATTTTGTTCCGAACATCCGGTCACCCGCGTCCCCAAGACCTGGCACGATATACCCTTTGTCGTTCAGCTTTTCATCCAGCGCGGCGGTAATGATTGGCACGTCCGGGTGCGCCTCTTTCATCCGGGCCACCCCTTCGGGAGCGGCCAGCAAGCACATGAACCGAATGTCCCGGGCACCGGCCTTTTTCAGCAGATCAATCGCGGCGACCGAACTGTTGCCGGTGGCCAGCATCGGGTCAACCGCGATGACAAGACGGTCTTCCAGCGCCTCTGGCACTTTGAAATAGTACTGAACCGGTTCCAGCGTTTCTTCGTCGCGGTAAAGCCCGACAAATCCGACACGGGCCGAGGGGATCAGTTCAAGAACCCCATCCAAAAGCCCGTTCCCGGCCCGCAGGATCGACACCAACGCCAGCTTGCGCCCCGCCAGAACAGGGGCATCCATTTCCTGCATTGGCGTCTTGATCCGCTGGTTTTCCATCGGCAGTTCGCGTGTCACCTCATAGGCAAGAAGTTGGCTGATCTCGCGCAGAAGCTGGCGAAAATGGTTGGTCGGTGTCGTCTCGTCGCGCATCAGGGTCAGTTTGTGTTGAATCAACGGGTGTTTCACGACGGTCAGATGCTCATACATCCTGGGCCTCCACGATATTGCGCACGCGGTCACGCGTGGCATTGTCACAAAATGCCGCCTCGATGGCGGTCAGGTTCAGGGCTTTGAAATCTGCCGCGTTCCAGCCGAACTGACGCGACAGGTCTTCGTATTCTTTCACCATGTCGCTGCGGAAAAAGGGCGGGTCGTCGGTGGACACCGTGACCTTGACGCCCCGGTCGCGCAGCTTCGCAATCGGGTGCCCGGCAAGGTCGGGATAGACGCCAAGAAAGACGTTGGAACCGGGGCAGACCTCAAGCGTGATCCCGTCCTCGACCAGACGGTTCACCAGCGCCGGGTCTTCAATCGCGCGCACGCCGTGACCGATCCGCTGCACGCGCAAATCGTCCAAAGCCGCCCGCACCTCGTCCGGGCCGTTCCATTCGCCCGCATGGGTGGTCAGCTTCAATCCGGCCTCGCGCGCCATGTCGAACGCATAGGCGAAATCACCTTGTTTGCCGGATTTCTCGTCCCCGCCCATACCGAAGCCGGTGATAAAATCACCAGCGGTTTCCTGTGCGCAGCGCGCAGTTTCGCGCGCCGCGTCCGGGCCGAAATGACGAACGGCGGTGACAATCCCGCGCAGGGTGATCCCGGCGTCACGCTCGACCTCAGCGGCGGTATCCTGAATGGCGGAAAGATAGTCGCGCCACGCTATCGCATCCCGCCCGCCGCAAAAATCTGGCGAAATAAACGTCTCAAGATAAACCACGCCCGCCTCGGCGCAGTTTTCCAACACCGCTCGGGTCAACCGCGCATAGTCATTCGGGCTTTTCAGAACAGAAGTTGCTGCCTCATACACTTCAAGAAAATGCCAGAAATCACGATAGGCATAGCCGCCATCCGCCGCGAAGATACCCGACAGATCGGTGTCTTTTTCCTTCGCCAAACCCCGGATAAAATCCGGCGGGGCCGCACCTTCGATATGGGTGTGCAGTTCAACCTTCGGCAATGCTCTGTAGCTCATAAAAACGACTTCCCTGCCCCACGGGCCTCAAGCCCCAGATGTGCAGCGACTGATGCCCCAATGTCGGAAAAACCGCAAATGCCAATTTCCCGCATCCCCAGCCCGGCGCCGATCACCGGCACGCGTTCGCGGGTGTGATCGGTCCCAACCCAAGTCGGATCATTGCCGTGATCGGCAGTGAAGATCAGCAAGTCACCCTCTCGCATCTTATCGAGGACACGGGGTATCTCGGCGTCGAACCATTCCAGGGCGCGGGCATACCCCGACACTTCGCGGCGATGCCCATACTTGGAATCAAACTCGACGAAATTGGCAAACACAAGGTCGCCATCCTGTGCGCTGTCGCTCGATGCGACCAAATGCTCCATCAGGTCAGCATCGGCGCCCTTTTTCAACGTATCAATGCCGCGATGAGCGAAGATATCGCCGATCTTGCCAATCGCATGAACCTTGCGTCCGGCCTCATGCACCCAGTCGCACAAGGTCGGGCTGGGCGGGGTCATCGCGAAATCGCGGCGGTTGGTGGTGCGCTTGAAGCCCTCGGCCTCGGATCCGATGAAGGGGCGCGCGATGGCGCGCCCAACCTGCATCTTGTGCACTTCGGGCGCGATTGCCTCGCATAAGTTGACCAAACGCTCGAGGCCAAAGGTTTCTTCATGCGCGGCAATCTGTATGACACTGTCAACTGAGGTATAAACAATGGGCCAGCCCGTGCGCATGTGCTCGGCCCCCAATTCATCAAGGATCGCGGTGCCGGACGCATGTTTGTTGCCCAGAATGCCATCAACACCGGCGATTTCGCAGATTTTACGGGTGAGGTCGTCGGGAAAGGCGGGCTGGGTGTCCGGGAAGTATCCCCATTCCCACGGCACAGGCACGCCTGCGATTTCCCAATGACCCGATGGCGTATCCTTGCCCTTCGAAATCTCTTCAGCCGCCCCCCACAGACCGTCGGGTATGGTGTCCAACCCCGGGGCCTCATCGCCTGAGGCAAGACGAATTGCTGCGCCCAGCCCCAACCTGTCCAGATTGGGCAGCTTCAGCGGACCGGATCGCCCGTCTTCTGCCAGCCCTTCCGCGCAGGCCTGCGCGATATGTGCCAGGGTGTTGGCACCGGTGTCCGGCACGGTCTTGTCGTTGAAAAACGCGTGCGCGTCCGGTGCTCCGCCACATCCTGCGCTGTCCAGAACGATCAGGAAGGCACGCGTCATGTGTTCTCCATATGCTCGGTTCCGAAGGCGCCTGGCAACAGTTCCGCCATCGTCATGGTCAGGCTTTCACCGCTTAGCGTCATCATGGTGATGGTGGCATCAGCATCTGCAAATTCCGCCAGTTTCTGGCGGCATCCACCACACGGCGTTACCGGCAGCGGCGCATCGGCAATCACGACCGCCTCGATGACCTTGTGGTCGCCCGCCATGACCATGGCCGCGATGGCCCCGGCCTCGGCGCAGGTGCCCTCGGGATAGGCGACATTCTCGACGTTACAGCCAGAATACACTGCCCCGGATGCACAGCGCAGTGCTGCGCCAACCTTGAAGTTCGAATACGGAGCATAGGCGTTTTCACGTGCGGTCTTGGCAGCATCCAACAGCGACATCGGACCTCCTGAAAAGTGATGGCAATGGTATTCAACCAAGTTGGCGCGGGGCGACGCCGGATGCAAGGCCAAACCTTGCCGAGTTGACGCGCCAGCCAATACCTGCGCTATCCTATGATTGCGCAAGCAGTCTTGAATGCGCTCCGCTGCCTGTTGTATGGCAGCCCGGAAGATAGTTTAAAGCTAAACTTCTCGCTGGAGGATACCGTGAGCGACGACAATTACCCCCGCAAACGCGCGTTGGATTATCATGAGTTTCCGAAACCAGGGAAGCTGGAAATCCGCGCCACCAAACCCATGGCCAACGGGCGAGATCTAAGCCTGGCCTATTCGCCGGGGGTGGCCGAAGCCTGTCTGGAAATCAAGAAGGATCCTTCCACAGCAAGCCGATACACCGCACGCGGCAACCTTGTCGCCGTCGTGTCAAACGGGTCGGCGGTGTTGGGGCTGGGCAATATTGGTGCGCTGGCATCGAAGCCTGTGATGGAAGGCAAAGCCGTCCTGTTCAAGAAATTTGCCAACATTGATTGCTTTGATATCGAGTTGAATGAAAACAACCCAGAAAAGCTGGCGGACATCGTCTGCGCCATGGAACCCAGCTTCGGTGCGATCAATCTTGAGGACATCAAAGCGCCCGATTGTTTCATCGTTGAACAAATTTGCCGCGAGCGTATGAACATCCCCGTATTTCACGACGATCAGCACGGCACTGCCATCGTTGTCGGTGCTGCCGCGACCAATGCACTAAGGGTTACGGGCAAGTCGTTCGATCAGATCAAGGTGGTGTCAACCGGGGGTGGCGCGGCCGGGATTGCCTGTTTGAACATGCTTTTGAAACTCGGCGTGAAACGCGAAAATGTGTGGCTGTGCGACATTGAAGGGTTGGTCTATGAAGGTCGCGAAACCGAAATGACGCCGCAGAAGGCTGCCTATGCCCAGGGCACCAAACCGTCCACGTTGGATGACGTCATCGAAGCGGCAGACCTGTTCCTGGGCTTGTCTGGTCCCGGCGTTCTGAAGCCGGAGATGGTCGCCAAGATGTCCAAGCGACCGATCATTTTCGCCCTGGCCAATCCAACGCCAGAAATCATGCCGGACGAGGTGCGCGCCGTTGCACCCGACGCTATCACCGCCACCGGACGCTCGGACTTCCCTAATCAGGTCAACAATGTTTTGTGCTTCCCGTTCATCTTCCGCGGCGCCTTGGATGTAGGCGCGACCGAGATCAACGACGCCATGCAACTGGGGTGCATCGAAGGGATCGCAGCCCTTGCTCGTGCCACCACATCAGCCGAAGCGGCTGCGGCCTACAAGGGTGAGCAACTGAGCTTTGGCGAGGACTACTTGATCCCGAAACCGTTTGATCCGCGCCTGATGGGTGTCGTGGCAAGCGCGGTGGCCAAAGCCGCGATGGAAAGCGGCGTCGCCACCCGACCCGTTGACGACATTGCGGCCTATAAGAAAACACTGGACGGCTCGGTGTTCCGGTCGGCCTTGATCATGCGCCCGGTCTTCGAGGCTGCGGCAACCGCCGAACGTCGGATCGTCTTTGCCGAAGGCGAAGACGAACGGGTGCTGCGGACCGCCAACGCAATGCTGGAAGAAACCACCGATGCCCCGATCCTGATCGGGCGACCGGATGTGATTGCCCAGCGCTGCGAACGCGCGGGTCTGTCGATCACCGCCGGGAAAGACTTCCAGATCGTCAACCCGGAACGCGATGACCGCTATCGCGAGTATTGGGGCGCTTATCACCAGATCATGGCCCGCAAGGGCACGACGCCCGATCTTGCCAAGGCGATCCTGCGCACCAACACCACCGCGATTGCCGCGATCATGGTCCATCTGGAACAAGCCGACAGCATGATTGCCGGCACGTTCGGACAGTATTTGTGGCACCTGAACTATATCAAACAAATCCTGGGCACCGGGCAATTGCATCCGGTTGGCGCGCTTAGCCTGATGATCTTGCAAGACGGCCCGCTGTTCATCGCAGACACGCATGTTCACAACACACCGACCTCAGAGCAAATTGCCGAGTCTGTTTGCGCCGCAGCCCGTCATGTCCGTCGCTTTGGCGTCGAGCCGAAAATCGCGCTGTGCTCCTATTCCCAGTTCGGCAATCATGACGGCGACAGCGGCCGACGCGCACGCGGCGCGTTGGAGATTCTGGACAGCCGTCCACGCGACTTCGCATATGAGGGCGAGATGCATGTCGATGCGGCGCTGGACATGGATGTGCGCCAGCATATCTTCCCCGATGCCCGATTTGATGGGCCTGCGAACGCGTTGGTGTTCGCCAACGCGGATGCAGCAAGCGCCGTGCGCAACACCTTGAAGGTGAAAGGCGGCGGGCTGGAGGTCGGCCCGATCCTGATGGGGATGGGCAACCGCGCCCATATCGTCACACCCTCGATCACGGCGCGTGGATTGCTGAATATGTCGGCGGTTGCTGGCACGCCAGTCGCCAAGTATGGCTAGGGCGACTCAGGGCTGCTAATCTTTGCAGTGCGGAGTTTGCAATTTTGCAAATTCCATATTTTTCAAATTCAGAACGCTTGTTTCGCAGAGGTTTGCAAAAATTTGCAAGCTATTTTCTGTCCGATTGCAAATTATTCAGGTTAAACCGTCGCACTGCGACACGCTGCGCTTGCCCTAACGATAGCCGGGGGCGTAACACTTCATACCAAGGGAAACTGGAGGAAGTGCACCATGGCATACAAAGACGTTTACGCTGCTTGGCAGGCAGACCCGGAAGCTTTCTGGATGGATGCCGCCAAGGCGATCAGTTGGGACAAGCCGCCCTCGAAAGCGCTCTTTGACGAAAACGCACCGCTTTACGAGTGGTTTTCGGACGGATTGGTGAACACATGCTATAACGCGGTTGACCGTCATGTCGAAAACGGTCGCGGCGATCAGGTGGCGATCATCTATGACAGCCCGATCACAGGACGGCAGGCCAAAATTACCTTCGCGGACCTGCGAAACCGTGTTGCAGCGCTGGCGGGTGCGTTGAAGGCAAAAGGTGTCGAAAAAGGCGACCGCGTTATCATCTACATGCCCATGGTGCCCGAAGCCTTGATGGCAATGCTGGCTGTCACCCGCATCGGAGCGGTGCATTCTGTCGTGTTCGGCGGATTTGCCTCGAACGAATTGGCGGTACGTATCGATGATGCGAAGCCCAAGGCAATCATTGCGGCCTCATGCGGGATCGAACCGGGGCGCGTCATTGCTTATAAACCGCTTCTGGATGGGGCGATCGACATCGCGACGCAAAAGCCAAAGTTCACCGTCATCCTGCAACGCGAGGAAGCGACCGCCGATCTGACCGATGGGCGTGATTATGATTGGACCGAGTTGGAAGCATCGGCGGAACCGGCGGATTGCTTGCCAGTAGAAGGCAACCACCCAGCCTATATCCTTTACACCTCCGGCACGACCGGTCAGCCAAAGGGCGTGATCCGCCACACCGGCGGTCATCTTGTCGCGCTGAACTGGACGATGAAAAACATCTACAATGTCGATCCCGGCGACGTGTTCTGGGCGGCGTCCGATGTAGGTTGGGTCGTCGGGCACAGCTATATCACCTATGGCCCGCTGATCCACGGCAACACCACCATCGTGTTCGAGGGCAAGCCGGTTGGAACCCCCGACGCGGGCACCTTCTGGCGGGTGATTTCGGAACACAAGGTCAAAAGCTTCTTCACCGCTCCCACCGCCTTTCGCGCCGTGAAACGGGAGGATCCCAAGGGCGAGTTTGTCAGAAAATACGATCTGTCTTGCCTGAAACAGGTCTATCTGGCTGGGGAACGTGCTGATCCTGACACCATCGTCTGGGCACAGGAGCAGCTGAAAGTTCCCGTGATCGACCATTGGTGGCAGACCGAAACGGGTTATGCGATCGCAGCCAACCCGCTTGGAATCGAGGAACTTCCCGTGAAACTCGGCTCGCCATCGGTGCCGATGCCCGGATATGACGTGCAAATTCTGGATGAGGGAGGTCATCCGGTGGCCGCGGGCGAACTGGGTGCCATCGCCATCAAACTACCCCTCCCTCCTGGCACGCTGCCCAGCCTCTGGAACGCAGAAGACCGGTTCAAATCCAGCTATCTGAACACTTTTCCCGGTTACTATGAGACAGGCGACGCTGGTTACAAAGATGAAGACGGATATCTTTACATCATGGCCCGCACCGACGACGTGATCAACGTCGCTGGCCACCGTCTGTCTACAGGCGCGATGGAGGAGGTTCTGGCCTCGCACCCGGACGTGGCCGAATGTGCCGTGATCGGCGTCACCGACCAATTGAAAGGGCAGTTGCCCTTGGGCATGATCTGCCTGAATGCTGGCACGGATCGGCCGGAAGAGGACGTGACCGCCGAATGTGTCAGGCTGGTGCGTGAAAAGATCGGCCCAGTCGCGGCCTTCAAGCTGTGCATCGTGGTGGATCGTCTGCCGAAAACGCGGTCGGGTAAAATCCTGCGCGCTACCATGGTGTCTATCGCGGACGGTAAGGATTACAAGATGCCGGCGACCATCGACGATCCGGCCATTTTGAATGAAATCCAAGAGGCGCTGCAAAGCCTTGGCTACGCCGACTGACACGGGATTTCAAGCACGCAAAACTCATCCGGCCACGCGTCGGATGAGTTTTTTTTGGCTTTTCAGCCGCGGGGTGGCTAGAACCAACCGGGACAAGAAAACTTGTGCACGTGAACTGGGGGGAAGATGGCGATAGAGGAACGGGGCAATCCCGGCGCCACCGGATTGTTCAATACAGATGCGAACGCGCGATCCCCGGTCGTAATGGTTTTAGCCCCGCCTGCGCTTAACGACCTGTGTCCCGCCACGGTTTTCAAGTCTCTTGATTGCGAGATCAGGTATGCAAACTCGATTGCAGAAGCAAAGATCATTGCCGAGGATGATATCGTTGATATTGCCCTCCTACCGCTCGACGTAAACGGACGCAGCGTTTTGCCGCTTATTCGCGATTTGATAAAGCGAAACGCCGAACAAGCGATCATCGTTGTGTCAAAAAGCAACCAGATCAATGATGCAGCCGAAGCCATGCGCTTGGGTGCATTGGACTGTATCTTTGTGCCATTCACACATAACCGCCTGGAAAAGACTGTCAGCCAAGTGCTTCAAAAAATTGGTGGTATTCGCAAAGCGCAAGACGGAACAATCGCAATCTCCAAACCGCGCGCGCGGCTGGCCCCTGCGCACAAGGCTGGCTCTGGCCACGCTGCGCATGCGGATCCGCATTGGATCAGGCACGGCATGGTCCTGTCTGATCTGTCCATGAATCCTGTCCTACACGCGCTGGACACAATCGCCTCATCGGATGCCCCAATCTATATCCAAGGCGAAACCGGCACAGGAAAAGAGCTTCTGGCCCGTGCGCTTCACGCGGAAAGCAACCGGTCTGCTGGCCCGTTCGTAGTTGTCGATTGTGCCCGACTGGAACCTGACACCCTGACGCATCAGGTTTTTGCCGATGGCCGCAACGGTTCGATAGGCACCGCCCGCACAGCCGATGGTGGAACTTTGTTCCTGGACGAAATCGCGCGAACGGATCTACGGGTGCAAGAACAGCTGATGCGATTTCTTGAAAACGGTGACATCGCGCCACTTGGTGCGCTTGATGCAGCCAAGGTGGATGCGCGCATCATTTGTGCAAGCTCCGAAGACACCCGCGCAGAAATCAAAGCAGGTCGGCTTCGCGAGGATCTTTATTACCGCCTGCATGTTGTGCCGATAACACTGCCAGCCCTGCGTGACCGGGGCGAAGACATTCTGGTCATCGCCAATACGAAACTGGTCCAAACGGCGCAGCAGGAAGGGCGCAGGTTTCGGGGCTTCACACCCGGCGCCGCTGGTATTCTGGGATCGCATCCATGGCCCGGCAACATTCGCCAACTCGTCAATGTCATTTGGAATATCGTGCTGCACCATGATGGGGATCTGGTCACAGCCGACATGCTGCCGGTGGATCTTCTGGCTGGGCTGCCCGATCCCGACAACAGCGCAGGGCTGCAAGCAACTTTGGCGGACACGGGTCTGCTGGGGCGACCATTGGCAGAAATCGAGCGCATCGTCATCGAAGAAACGATCCGAGCGCAGGGCGGCTCTATCCCGCGGGCGGCACAGGTTCTGGACGTGTCACCCTCGACGATCTATCGCAAACGGGAACACTGGACGCAAAAATGACGCCAGCGGCTAGACGAACTGCTCGCGGATCAGGCGTTCTTCCAAACCATGTCCGGGATCGAACAGAATGCGGTGTGCAATCTCTTTATCCGATTTGATTTCCACCGAAACCACGTCGCGAACGGACCGCCCGTCCGCATCGGCCATCACCGGTCGTTTTTCATGCTCCATCACATCGAACCGCACCACGGCGTTCTTTGGCAGCAAGGCACCACGCCATCTGCGCGGGCGAAACGCGGCCATCGCCGTCAGGGCCAGCACATCCGATCCGATGGGCAGGATCGGTCCGTGCGCGGAATAGTTATACGCCGTTGATCCTGCGGCCGTACAAAGCAGTGCGCCGTCGCACACCAGTTCCGGCAGTCGCACCCGGCCATCGACACTGATCTGCAACTTCGCCGCCTGTGGGCCAGCACGCAGCAGGCTGACTTCGTTGATCGCAAGTGCTTTGTGCACGCTGCCATCCGCCCCTTCCGCCCGCATGGCAAGTGGGTTGATCACCTCTTCTTCGGCGGCGATCAGGCGTTCGACAAGATCGTCAGTGGAATACTCGTTCATCAGAAACCCGACCGTGCCGCAGTTCATGCCATAGACCGGGGCTGTCAGCGCTTGTGTCTCGTGCAGGGTTTGCAACATGAAGCCATCGCCCCCCAAGGCAACGATGACGTCTGCGTCTTTCACGTCCTTGTTGCCATAGCGGGCCACCAGTTCCTCTTTCGCGGTCTTTGCAATTTGCGCATTGCTTGCGACGAAAGCGATGTTTTGGCTCATATTTGGGTTTCCCATGCGTGTCCCGTGGTTTCCGAAAGAAACACATGTTTCCGCAAAGTGCCAGAAATTGCCGCGTCTTTCCGCAGCCATGTCGCTTTCCGGTCTTTGCGATCTGGATTGTTTCCGATAGGAAATCCGGACATCAGGCTTCCAATCCAAGGATTACGCGCATGACTGCCACCCGTGACCAAGGTTTCTTCACCGAATCCCTCGCCTCTCGCGACCCAGAGCTTTATCGGTCGATCACCGACGAACTTGGCCGCCAACGCGACGAGATCGAGTTGATAGCATCGGAAAACATCGTGTCCGCCGCCGTGATGGAGGCGCAAGGCTCAGTGCTGACCAACAAATACGCCGAAGGTTATCCGGGGCGGCGCTACTATGGAGGCTGCCAATATGTCGACATGGCCGAAAATCTGGCCATCGACCGCGCCAAGAAGCTGTTTGACTGCGAGTTTGCCAATGTGCAGCCAAATTCGGGCAGCCAAGCCAACCAAGGCGCCTTCATGGCGATGATCCAGCCGGGCGACACGATCCTTGGCATGAACCTTGCTTCCGGCGGGCACCTGACGCACGGTGCGGCCCCAAACCAGTCGGGCAAATGGTTCAACGCGGTTCAATATGGTGTGCGCAAGCAGGACAACCTGATCGACTATGACGAAGTGCAGGCGCTGGCCACCGAACATAAGCCGAAGCTGATTATCGCCGGTGGCTCGGCCATCCCGCGGCAGATCGATTTTGCCAGGTTCCGTGAAATCGCCGACAGCGTAGGTGCCTTTTTGCTGGTGGACATGGCCCACTTTGCGGGTCTTGTCGCGGCTGGCGAGCACCCCTCGCCCTTCCCCTATGCCGATGTGGCGACCACCACGACCCACAAAACATTGCGTGGCCCGCGTGGCGGCATGATCCTGACCAACCGCGAGGATCTGGCCAAGAAGATCAACTCTGCCATTTTCCCGGGCATTCAGGGCGGCCCCCTGATGCACGTGATCGCCGCGAAGGCCGTTGCGTTTGGCGAAGCCCTTCGCCCCGAGTTCAAGGAATACCAAAAGCAAGTGCGTGCCAATGCCGTGGCGCTGGCAGATCAGTTGATGAAGGGCGGCCTGGACATCGTGACCGGCGGCACCGACACCCACGTCATGCTGGTGGACCTGCGACCCAAAGGTGTGACGGGAAATATCGTCGATAAGGCGCTTGGCCGCGCGCATATCACCTGCAACAAGAACGGCATTCCCTTTGACCCGGAAAAACCCACCGTGACCTCGGGCATTCGTCTTGGCACACCCGCTGGTACCACCCGCGGGTTTGGCGAGGCCGAGTTCCGCGAGATCGCTGACCTGATCGTCGAAGTGGTCGACGGGCTGGCCGCAAACGGGGCGGACGGAAATGCAGATGTCGAAGCAGCGGTGAAGGCGAAAGTCGCGGCATTATGTGCTCGTTTCCCGCTGTATCCGAACCTTTAAGGGGCAGCTGACAGCCAGCGAGACTTACATATTTTCGACTACTATTGCACGGAAAGCTCCGGTTTTCAGATCGGGGCTTTCATTTTTGCAATATTGCGCGACATTCCCGTGGCAACGATCAAACCAATCCGCGCCAGATAAGTATCCCGGCGACCAAAGCGATCACGATCAGAAGATTCATCAGAACGCTGGCCGAGACATTCACGGCGATTCCCCGCCGCCGATCCCAGACGTCAAGGTTCAGCAGGTAGTGCTCGATCGCATCGGCGGCTTTCTCAAGTCGTTTTGAATCCACTTGTCGCCCCAGACGCGGATGATCTGACAGCTTCAACGCCTCGACCAATATGGCACCGTCGCGGCGCAAATGACGAGGCAACAACCGCCCGGCGCGGCGCAACTTGGTTTCAAACCCCGAACCGCGAATGTCCAACCGCTGTTCAAGCAGTTGGGCCAGCCGATCTGTTCTTGCGCGTATATCCACGTGGGCTTCCGCCTTGCTCGATCCGTCTTCGCCGCCATCTTATCGGTATCGCCTGTGTTTGCGAAAGGGTCCAGCCGAATAAAAGGGGGGTTCAAGCGCGACCGCCGCCACGCTATCAAACCTCATGCTTGAGATGCAGACATACGGCACCGATACGGTGCACCCGCCCGTCCTGATCGCACACGGCCTTTTTGGCTCTGCACGCAACTGGGGCGTTATCGCCAAACGGATGTCGGCCACTCGCCGTGTGGTGTGTGTGGACATGCGAAATCACGGGCAAAGCCCCTGGACCCAGAGCCACAGTTATCCTGACCTGGCCACTGATCTGGCCGAGGTTGTGAGCGCGTTAGGCGGCACGGTGGATATGATCGGACATTCGATGGGTGGCAAGGCCGCGATGGTGTTCGCGTTGTCTCGCCCCGGAATGGTGCGCCGACTTCTGGTCGCGGATATCGCCCCGGTCGGCTATTCCCACAGCCAACAATCCATGATCACCGCAATGCGCAGCATCGACCTGTCACAGATCGAAACCCGAGGGGATGCCGACAGACAATTGGCGCGGGCTGTCGATGAGGCTTCGGTGCGTGCATTCCTGTTGCAGTCGCTGGATGTCAAGGCGCGGGAATGGCGTCTGAATCTTGATGTGCTGGAACGCGACATGGATTTGATCATTGGCTTCCCAGACGTCAGTGGGCAGTTCACTGGTGCCACATTGTTTCTGTCCGGGGGCCTGTCCGACTATGTTCTGCCTGACCACCGCCCCATCATCAAAAAGCTATTCCCAACAGCAAGGCACGCCAAGATCCCACAGACCGGGCACTGGCTGCACGCCGAAAAACCGCGAGAATTTGAAGCTTCGGCTTTAAGCTTTCTCGGGGCGTGACCGCAAGGTTAACACCCTGATATTGCCGGCGTTTGAAAGTCTGGCGGGGCTGTAAATCGGGGCAAAGTTATCTCGGAGCAGGCCATTTTCACTGTAAATCAAATGACTTATACTTACCTCTTGCAAAATGGGGGTAAAGATCCCGCGAACCACCGGAGAAGACAACAACAAAGCCCGCCGAAGGGGGTTCACTAAAAAGACGATTTCTGGAAGGGTCAGGCGGATTTCTTCATCGCGACCACGAAATTCACCTCGACATGGATAGACGAAAACCCAGCGTATCTACTTCTGTTTGAACGACTGCCTGAAGGACGCGAAGCCATAACCAAAAAGCGCGAGAGCCTATAGCTCGCCAAGCAGCGGGTATCACCGAGGTTTCATTGAATGTAGGTGCCGGACGCCTTACCCGTTGCGGGGTCGATCATCCCCCTCAATGCTGTAGGTGTCCGCATCTTGAATTGGTAAGCTGGACCGCTGCTAAGCTGTTGAATGATGTGCTTCATTCCGGTTTTTCTCCGAATGGGCCTCGAATTGTAGGTAACAGCTACCCTTTTATTCCATGTTTCCACCAAAATTTTTAGGCATAGTATCAATATCTTAGATGTAATGGCGGTGGAAACGGAACTGGTAGCCAACCTTCTCTGACCTGTGCCCGGCGAAGAAAAGTGGAGAAGCCTCACCTATGCCTCTGACTTGTATATTATTTCTTCCCACACCCGATTCCATTGCGAAAAAGCGAACTTCATGCACCGGTGTCCGTACATCGTGATTCGATGAGCGATTGAAGTATGAATAGCGATCTGGTCAGGCGGCAACCGGGCGCGGGCTAGATCCAAGCCAGTCCAGCACGGCCACGGAAGAATCCGCCAACTCCGCGGCCAACCCTGCCGAAAAGCTCTCGAATGCGGGCCGGTTCATATCATTGACGCCGACTATCACGGGCACATCCCGCTCCAATGCGGACACGATGACCGGGTGGAAGCCGCGTCCAGTGGCCTCCTGCTTGCCGAAACGATTAAGGATCAGAAGATCCGGCGCAATGCAGCTGTCTGCCAGGTCCCTGCCAACGGCCATCGCCGCGGTCTCGATAGCGGATCCATCCAAACGGCATCCGGTAGAGCCCCCACCCAGTTTCTGGCTGATGTTAAGGCGCGCTCCGGTCGCGAGATTGATCAGGTCCATGTCGCAGGCGTGGCGATCCGCGGCGACGCAAGGTTCAGGCAAGACACCGATAAGCCGACGCCCCTGTCCACCAAGAGTAGCGGCAATTGCGCGCAAGGTGTTGTCGGCGCCACCACGCGATTGAACCCGGATGAAAGCGATGTTCAATTTCGTTTCCCAATTGAGCTCCCTGTCGCCAGCTGTTTGCGGGCGGCAGGGAGATGATTTAACCGATGATCGGTCGAGGCTTTAGCGACATCTCGAGGAAATTGTCCTTATACGCACTCTCGCCAACCTTGCGCAGAACACCACGGCCAAGCTTGTAGCGGTAGTTGCCGGTCACCGGGTCAGGCACCGCGTGACACACCGAGTTCGCCATGGAGCCGGGGTAGTTGAAAGCCGCCTTGGCAACGCCGGGGCGCATCTCGTCCGAGACAATGGCGACGGCGACGAACTGACCCGTAGTGGTCTTGATGTGACCGTTTTCCATAAGCTTGGCGAAGCTCAAATCGTCCGCTTTTACACCGACAGGTTCACCCGATTGCACATACACCGTGTCGTTGAACCCCTCGACCAAATCTCCCGACTCGATGCCTTGAGGGGCCGCGTCATCCGGGTGGATAACGATATGTGGCCAGGGCCAGCGCTTGGCCAGATAGGGCTTGCGAAGATCATCGAAGCCCGACTGCCAGACCTCGTTGACGCGGCCGTTGGTGATCCAGATCTCACCTTTTTCGGCACGGGGTTTGATGGCCTCATAGAAGTCCGACCAGCTGTCATTCACCCATGGCGTCTTGAGGATGTTGGCCTTGCCGGTGTGGGTCGAGAAGGCATAGAGCCATTTCTGGTCCTTGGTATCCCCTTCGATTTCACCCCAGTCGTTCTCTGGATCATGCAGGCGGCCAGTTCCGACCATCTCTCCGTTGACATAACGAACTGGCGTCTGGATTCCCGTAGTCCCGAGTTCACGCAGTTTTTCGTGACCTCGTTTGCCTTCCTTCTTGGCTTCCTTGACCAGCACATTGTAGCTCAGAACGCCCGTCCGGGAGAAACGCGCCGCTTCCTCAAAGACATCGTTGCTGTCTTGCCAGTCAAAGCCTTCAAACCCCATTTTCTGGGCAAACTGAGCCATCGCCCACCAGTCTGGTTTGGCCTCGCCCGGTGCGTCGTTGAATTTGGCATAAAGCCGCAAACGCCGTTCGGCGTTGCACCGGGAGAAGTCTTCCTCTCCCCAGCCGGCAGCCGGCAGGACGATGTCGGCGTATTGCGTATTCAGCGGCTCGACCGGATAGATATTGCTGTCGACCAGCATCATGCCTCCGCTGTCGATCCGCGCCTTGAACACTTCGACCAGGTGATCGCGATCAACCGAACGCGGTTGATTGGCGTTGCGCAGCGTAAGGTCAGCGACACGGCTGGCAAGCTCCTGACTGGCGAGCATCGCCGGAAACCATGTGATGCCCATCGTCCACATGAAACGCACCTTGCCGTCCATTACCCAACGGTCCACATTCAGCGGCTTCTTGCGGCGTCCGGGATGTTTTTCCGGGCTGAGGAAGCCCTTGCCGGGGCCTGCGCCCATGCCACCGCGTTGGTGGCCGCCGCCACGGCTGATCACTTGGCCCGGGCGATTGCCCGCGCCTGAGATCAGGCCAAGGGTCGAAAGCGACGCGGTGTTCATGTAGTTGTTGGACCAGTAGTTGCCCTTTTCCAGCATGAACGATGTCTTCGGTCGCGATCCATCCTCGTTCGGCTTTGCGATCATTTCCGCGCAGCGCATGATATCCTCGGCCGGAAGGCCGGTGATGCGTGCGGCTTCTTCGAGTTGTGCCGCAGGTTCGTTCGCAATGAACTTCTGGAAGTCTTCCCAGTCCGATTGCCAACGGCCCCAAGTCGTGCGCCACTGCCAACCCGTGTTCCGGGTGCCGCGACCGTAGCCGGATTCAAGCTCCCAACGGTTGTTCACCCAGGTGTCGATGAACTCCTGGTCCTGCCAGCCATTGTCGATGATGATCTTGGCCAGTGCCAGATGCAGTGCCGTGTCAGTGCCGGGAATGATCGGCAGCCACAAACCACCGTTCTTGATCCCGTATTCGACCCCCATCGTGCGGTGCGGTGTGACAAATATCATCTTCTTGTTGGGGTTGTCTCCGTTCATCATCCATTCGGTGAACAGAACTGTTTTCGTCTCATAGGGGTCGACACCGGAGAGGAAAGCAACGTCGCATTTGCCCCAGTCCTCATAAGTCGCAGCAAACGAGTTGATCCCGGCATCATCCAGCCCCGTGGCATCCGGCCCGCGCATCGGTTTGTCGTGCCAGGCATGTACCGGCGTTCCGATGGCGCGATCCACCAGCTTGCGGATCGTGTAAGTGTTTTCAAAGTATTCGTACGAAAACGTCTTCATGCCCCAGGCATGTTCACCATATTTTGACAGAACGTATTTCGACACGTCCGCCATGACATCGGTCACGAGGTCCCAACTGACAGGCGTAAGCACGCCGCCGATACGTACCATAGGGTATTTCAGGCGATCTTTCGTGGGCGTCTCGGGATTATAGAGCTTTTGTGCCAGCGTCCCTCCGCGGACGCTGTAGTTTCCACCCGGATTGACCACCTCGGCATCTGCGTCGGCGATGACGACGAAATTATGAGGTTTGCCTTCATGCATGCCGACATTGTGTTGGCTGCGCGCAATCCACGGGGCACCAAAGGTTGGGAAATCAACGCCAAAAGCATTCTGATCAGCTTGCGTGCCGCCTTCCTTGCCGACCGGCCAGCGGTAGACCTTGTAGGAACAGGCAACGATGCAATAGCTGCAGGCGGTGGTCAGGACTTCCGCATCAGGTGGCGGAAGGGGTACGGACTCGCGGTTGCGAAGAGTTGTATCAGCCATTTTCTTGATCCTTTCTCACGCGCCGGACGGGTTCTGGCTGTAGCCGTAGAACAGACCCATGACCCCGGTTGCGATAATGTCGTCGCCATCAATCTCGAGCACGATCTGTGGCAGGCTTTCGACGGCATGACCGGACACGAGCATCCCGTGTTTGGTCAGGTCGAAAGTAGACAGATGGATCGGGCACGGGCCCAGCACCGAATGCGGACGCTTGAAGTCATCGGCTCCCATATAGCCGCCCTGATGCGGGCAGATCGTGTTGAAAGCCACGATGTTTCGTGCCTCTCCCACACCGCCGCCTGCTTCTTCGTCGAGCATGACCAGAACGTTTTCCACGTTGTCATTCGGGTAGTTGAAGGTTGTCGCGATACCTTGCTTAAGCTCGGAGACCTTACCCACCACTGTACGGACATAGGAGGAGGACACCAACTCCTGCGCCTGTGCGCCGCCCATCCCGAAAGTGGCCAGAACCGTCACCGAGGTCCCGCCAAGGATCAGAAAGTCGCGGCGGTTAAAACTTGAGCAGGCGGTTCCACCTGCTTTTGATCTTGTTGTTTGGGTCATTGCTGGAACTCCGACCATGTTGCGGTTTCGGGGAGCTCCGGCTCATCGAGCAGAAGCGGTTCGTCCATGGAGAGGGCCTCGAGGAAAGCGACCAGATCGGCCTGTTGCGCCTCATTCAGGCCCAGCGGCTGCAATCCTGCTGTTTGGCCTTCACCGCCTCCGCCATTATAGAAGGCAACCACATCGGCAAGATCAGACAACGCTCCGTTGTGCATATACGGCTCTGTCCAGCGCAATTCACGCAAGGAAGGTGTGCGGAACTTACCCTTGTCCTTTGGCTGCTTGGTAACGTGATAAAGACCGAGGTCATTATCCCCGTTTCGATAAACGTCCTCGGGCACACCTTTTTGGTACAGTTCCCAACGCAAGGTGATCTGGTACAGCGGATCTTCCGAGAATTCCGCCGCCGGAGGCACACCGATGTTGTAGAATCTCTGATCCGAGACCAACGCACCATTGTGGCAGGAAATGCAGCCCGCCTCGCCGTTGAAAAGTTCCATACCACGCACCGCGGACTCCGTCATTGCACTTTCTTCACCAGCGAGATACCGGTCGAAAGGGACTTTGGAAGCGTCGGTGACAATGGTGCGCTCATAGGCGGCAATAGCGTCCCAGGCGTGGGCGACCTGAGGCCACTCGGTGCCGAAGACCTTCTTGAAGTCGCGGACGTAATCAGGGACGAAACGCAACCGCATTTCCATCATCGAGCCGTCGCCATTGCCGGCAACGGCCCCGCCCGCAGCACCCTTGGCCTGCGATTCAAGCGAGGTTACGCTGCCTTCCCAGAAGCCCTTGTTGTAGTAGGCCGAATTAAGGATCGTCTGACTGTTGCGCCAGTGTTGCGTACCGGGATAGCCAAAGCTGATGGGGCTGCCCGTTCCCCAGCCGGCATCAGGCAGGTGACAAGCCGAGCAGGGCATTGATCCATTTCCGGAAAGACGACCGTCCCAGAAAAGCTGTTCACCAAGGGCGATCTTTTCCGGCGTCATGCGGTTGTCGTCTGGGATTGGCGGAGGTGACAATGTTGCCAAAGGCGGCAGGTCGTCCTGCGCCAATGCAAAGGTTGCGAATGCCAGAGCCGAAGCGCCTGTCAGGATTGCAGAAAGTGTTTTCATTGGACCGTCTCCTCAGTTCTGGCCGAGTTCGCGAAGCGCGTAGTCAGGCAATTCAGGCTCGGTCACGTTAGGCGCATCACCAGTCAGGTTGTTCAGGAAAGCGACCAGATCCGCCTCTTCCGATGGCGTCAGGCCAAGCGGTTCGGACTGAACGCTTCCCGCATTGTAAAACCGCACCACTTCGGCCAGCGTGTCAAAGACACCGGAATGCATGTAGGGGGCTGTCTGACCGATGTCCCAAAGCGAGGGCGTGACGAACTTGCCAATGTCGGCCTCGTCCTTGGTGACCACATACTGGCCGACGTCTTCACGCAGGTTCATGTAATTAGGGGTTCCCAAGGTCGCATAAAACCGTAGCATCGTGATCTGCCGATTGGCCGTGTCTTCCGCTGTTTCGGGATCAAGACCCAGAAGGTCCGGATGGTCAGGCACACCGGTCGCGTGCAAGTCACCGTCAGAAAGCATCGCGCCTGAATGGCAGGAAGCGCAGCCTGCTTTTCCTTCAAACAGGGCCAGACCACGTTTGGCACTGTCAGACAGTGCATCCTCTTGACCGCGCATATAGGCGTCAAAGGGTGCATTCTCGGTCCGGATCGTCTTCAGGAATTCGCCGATCGCACCATACATGCGTCCGCCATAAGGCTCGGCCCCATAGGCGGCCTGGAACATCTCCATGTATTCTGGCACTTGCTTGAGCCGTTCTTGCGCCAGTCGGCTGTCCATATTCATCGTGTGCGATTCGGTCAGCATGTCGCGGACAACCGTCCCGAGATCTGAACCGTCGAGCCGCCCGTCCCACATGAAATAATTGCGGTTGGCAACATTAAAGAGGCCGGGCGCGTTGCGGAAGTAAAGTAAATCACCATAGCCATCCGAAAGCGCCTCGCCGTCCCCCCAGCCATTTTCAGGGCTGTGACAGGACGCACAGGACAATGCGGTATCTCCCGACATACGGGTATCGAAGAACAGCATACGCCCCAGGTCGGCGCGCGTCTGGTTGATTTCTTTCGGCTCTGGCAATGGCCCAAGCGCATCCGCGTTCTGGGCCGATACCATGGTCGCGGCAACGCTTAACGCCAGTGCGGGGATGCCTGCAAGAAACGCTGTCGCCCGCCTTGCCTTGGTCGATCGGGTCATGTGATCCTCCATTTTTCGAAATTTGGGGCGAAACGGGTCATTTCTGTGTCCCATCTGCGGTGTAAGTGGCAAGAAAGGCGATCACGTTGACCACCTCCTCGTCTTTTCATAGGCTTGCAAAAGACATCTTGTTGCCCGGCACGGTGGCCGTCGGGTCGGTCAGATACGCGGCAAGTGTGACGTCATCCCAGACAATTCCGCTATTGCTCATTGCATCGGAATATTTGAACCTCTCAACGGCACCTGCCGATTGTCCAACAATCCCGTTGAGGACGGGACCAACGCGGTTCTTTGCTTTTTCGCCAACTTGACGGCAAGTCTTGCACTTGCCAAAGACCTTTTCGCCAGCATCCGCATCCTGCGCTGACAAAAATGTCGGCGTAAATGCAGTTGCCGCCAACGCAATGACGAGATGAAGAATAAGTCGTGACTTCACCGAAGTCCCTTTCGTCAATATTTGCGGCATGCGAGCCCCCTGGATTCAACGTGCTTTCTTGCGTTCTGTCCCAACAATAGCACCGACCATCTGCGTTGATGTGACAGACAGCGTTACCAAATGTTGTGAAATGTGACGATATGTGACGGCGCTATTCAGGTCGCATCGAGGTGCTTGCGCAAGAGTTTTGCCAGTGATTTCGGGTCGATCGGTTTCGCAATAATCGCTGGCGTCGGCCCTGTGATCGGGTCAAGTCGTGGCGCAAAACCGGTCAGGAAAACAACCGGCAGAGTTGGACGCGCCAATCTCAGTCGCAAGGCAAGCTCAACGCCGTTCAGGTCAGGCATCACCACATCGGTGATAACCACGTCAAAGCGGTCCGGGGCAGTTTCGAAGCTACGCAGCGCCGAAGTCGCCGAGGTGAAGGCCTCGATCCGATAGCCATACCGCATCAGACTGCGGCGCAATGTGGCGGCAACCTCGGGTTCGTCATCCACGATCAGTAGCCGCTCAGTTCCATAAGGTGGTGTGTCGGTTTCACCGCTGGCTTCTTCATCGGATGCGTTGCTGCCCGGTAAAAGGACAGTGAAACAGGTGCCCTGCCCCGCAATGCTTTCGACTTCGATGCTTCCGCCCATGTCGGTGACCAACCCATGTACGACGGCAAGCCCAAGTCCGGTGCCCTTGCCAAGGGGTTTGGTGGTGAAGAAGGCGTCGAAAACCCGCCGACGCACATCTTCCGTCATTCCCGGCCCATTGTCCTCGACCTGCAAGCGGACCCAATATGGCACCTCTCTTGTTGCGGTGCGCGAGGCGTCGATATCTTCCTTTACAGTGATTTTCACGGTCCCCGGTTTGCCGCCAATCGCTTCGGCCGCATTGCCGCACAAGTTCATGATGATCTGATGCAATTGGGTCGGATCGGCGGCAACCCATGCCGGGACGCTTTTGGCATCGAACATGAACTTCGTTGTTGGTGCCGTCGCCGCACGGATCAACCGGAGCGCCTGTTGCACCGCCTCTGACAGGTTCGTCGGAACAGGATTGCCGGACTTGCGACGCGCAAATCCCAGCAACTGTTGCACCAGAACCTGAGCGCGGCGGGCGCCGATCTCGATCTGTTCGATTTCGTGCGCGATATCACTGTCCGGGACGGCATCCAGTGCTGCAAGATGGGTCGATCCCAGTATGGACGTCAGGACACTGTTGAAATCATGGGCGATCCCGCCAGCCAGCAACCCAACAGCTTCGATCTTCTGCGCACGGGCCATTTGTTCCCGGGTCTTGAGCCGTTCAGTGATATCCTCGCCAATGCCAAGATAGCTGTGTGCTGATCCATCAGCCCCTCGCAGCGGCAGGATAGTGGTTTCGACCCAATAACTGCCTCCATCTTTCTTGCGATTGTGCAGCACGCCCCGCCATGTTTTTCCCTCGGCCAGCAAAGCTTGCATCTGTCTGTATTCGCTGTCTTCCGTATCACCCGACTGAAGAAATTTTGGCGTCTGCCCCATGACCTCGTCGCGGGACCAACCAGACAGGTCTTCGAAATGACGGTTCACGTATTCAACATGTCCTTCCGTATCGGTAATCATGATTGTCGCCGGGCTTTGCTCCACCACCTGTGCAAGCCGCTGTGCGCGTTTCTCAAGCCGGTTTCGGATTTCCAGTTCGCCGGACAATTGTGTCATCGAGACCTGCATCTGCGATAAAAGAGTCCAGAAAACAAACGCCAGCGTCAGCGACGCGACCACAAGAAGCGCCATTGACATGAAACCAATCCGGATCAGGTCCTGACCACGATCCACAGAAGTGATCAGCCGTTCAGTTTGCCGTTTTCTGTTGGTTTGCCAAATCGTTTCCAGTGTCTCGAAGGCTGCCAATGCCGAAGTGTCATCGACCCGTACCAGCGCATCGGTCTGCTCTGCGGTCCAGCCGTCGACCGCCGCCTGCTGGGCGACAAGTAGTTTCTGACGATAGGCATCAATAGTCATGGCGATCGTGATCAGCGACTCGCGCTCTGCATCCGAAATGGGTAACGAAAGATAGTCGCCCATCGCGGCATCAAATTGCGACAACTGGTCCAGCAATTGCTGAAAATAAGCTTCATCTTTTCGCAACACGTAATTCTTGAAGGAATGGATAATGCCACCATACCCTAGATGCCCGCGAATCGCGCTGATTAAGGCACCCTTTCGGTCAGCCTCACTGGCGAATTCCGACCAGCCATCGGCGATATCAAGAAACTGCTTTCGTGTTTGTGACCCCAGAAAAAGGCCAGTGGTGACGATGCCCAGCAGCAATACACCTGCTGCCAAGGCAGTCCAGCGCGCTTTGGTACGGGGCGTCAGTCGGGAGTCTCCTAGCATGTCTCAATCTTGTCATGGCAGGTGAAGACGGGCAATAATGAAGCGGAGTCATGTAGTTGAGAGAACAATGCCAGAAAGCATTCTAATCGTCGACGACGATCATCAGGTTACCGAATTCCTCGAACGTTTCCTGTCAAAATACGCCTATCAGACTGCGTCAGCTGGGTCAGCGACGCAGATGAGTCTGCTGATGGAGCATCGCGAATTTGATCTTGTCGTCCTTGATGTCGGCCTTCCTGACATCGACGGATTTCAGGTTGTTCGAGATTTGCGTCGCGTTTCGTCGATCCCGATCGTCCTTTTGACGGTGCGGGATGAAGTCGTTGACAAGATTGTCGGGCTGGAAATCGGGGCCGATGATTATGTCGCCAAACCGTTCGAGCCGCGTGAGCTTCTGGCGCGGATCCGGTCTGTCCTGCGCCGTGCTTCAACAAAACCGGAACCTCAGGGAGCGCCGCAAGGCCCGGAAACAGTTTTTTCCGGGTTTCGGCTGGACACCGATACACGCAAGATCGCGGCGCCATCCGGAACGAACGTACCTTTGACTTCGACCGAGTATTCGATACTGGTCGCGTTGGTTCAAAGATCCGGAGAAGTCGTGGGACGCGATCAATTGATGGACATGCTTTATGGTGGATCCGTTCACGTGACCGATCGCGCCCTGGATGCGCACATTGCGCGCATCCGACGCAAACTCGTGACAGCGGGTGCTGAACCAGACCTGATCAAGACGGTTCACGGATCAGGCTATGCCTTGGCTGCCAAAATTGGAACTCCCGGTGTTCAGGACTTCACATAACCTATAGGAATTAGACATTTCCCCGTGCTTCCAAAATTACCAAGCAAAGCGTCTACAAATCTAGGGGCACCTCACGTCACGTGCTTCTGCATCAGTGCGCCGTATCTACAATCACCCTTTCCCATACATGGTTGATCCCGACGGGCCAAAACACCCAGAACTCGCCGGCTAAACCGAGAGCGCGGAAACTTGGGCGCGACGCCAATTTATGACGCCGGACTCTGGCACCCTTAAGTGACCGATTTTTGCAGCGCCGCTTGACAAGGTTTTGCTCGGCCATTGCAGCCCCAGCCTATCTCAGAAGACATGATCTGAGCCTGTGCGCCGCCTGCCACGGTTCGTTTGAATAAACAGGCAATTGTCGGACTGCCATTTGTAATGTGCTCGCGGATTGCCACTGGGCAGTCTGACAACCTATTGTTGATGCATGGGATTCGGAAATATCTCTTTGACGCGCTTCATCCTGCTTGCATTGGCATTGGTGGCAAGCGGCTGCACACGCGATGCTGGGTCTCTGCTCAACCCGAAAGGATCAATCGCGGCCGAGCAACTGGGACTTCTCTATCAGGTGACAGCCGTTACGATGATCGCCGTCCTGCCCGTTCTTATTTTCGTTCCGCTGATACTCTGGCGCTATCGCTACAACAACCGAGCCGCGAAATATGAACCCGGTTGGGACGAGTCCCGCAGGCTCGATCTGGTCATGTGGGGCGTGCCCTTTGCCATCATCGCCTTCCTGGGCGTCCTTTTGTGGCGCAGCACGACGCTTCTCGATCCTTATCGCCCGATCGAACCAGCCGCCGCGGCGACCCGCGTGCAGGTGGTCGGACTCGATTGGAAATGGCTATTTATTTATCCCGGTGAAGGCATCGCGACCGTGGGTGAACTGGCGTTTCCCGCGAGCCGCCCGCTGGCGCTGGATTTGACTTCGGACACAGTCATGCAGTCGTTCATGGTCGGGGCGCTTGGCGGACAGATCTACGCGATGCCGGGGATGCGCACGCAACTGCACCTCAGCGCAGACAGCCCCGGCAGCTACACCGGTGAGAACATGCAATATAGCGGTGAAGGCTTTCATACCCAGAAGTTTCGGGCGACCGCCATGACAGACGCGGGTTTCGCAAACTGGCTCGATGCGGCCCGTCAGGTCGCTGCGCCACTGGACGCCGCAGCCTATGCCACGCTATCCGAACGCGGCACCAAGGATGAACTGCGTGCGGCGTTTCCAACGGCGGTCATGCAGGACGGAGCAGTCGTTTTCCGTCTGGGCGACCCCGGATTGTTCGATACGATCATCGCGCGGTATCGCGGATCAGTCCCGGTCCTGCCGGCGCGACAGCCCGGTTCACCGTCGTTTCAACACACATTACCCACTGGAGCCAAACCATGATCGACCAGTGGAACTGGTTCACAGGCAGGATCGGGATCGACAGTTTTTCAATTGTCGTTGCCTGGCAAAACCCGACCACAAGTGAGTTGATTGGCGCGGGAGCGGCGTCGGTCGTGGTGATCGGTGGGGCCGTGACGGTTGCCTTGCTGACGTGGTTTCGCCTCTGGGGACCGCTCTGGCGCAACTGGCTGACCAGCGTCGATCACAAGCGCATCGGGATCATGTATGTGGTGCTGGCCTTCGTGATGCTGCTGCGTGGCGTGCTGGAAGGGGTGGTGATGCGCACGCAACAGGCGGCGGGTCTGGGCGGCGGTTTCCTGACGCCGGAACATTTCGGCGAGCTATTCTCGACCCACGGCACGATCATGGTGTTTTTCGTCGCCATGCCGTTCGTGGCTGGATTGATCAATTATGTCATGCCTTTGCAGATCGGGGCGCGGGACGTGTCCTTTCCAGTGATGAACCAGATCAGCCTGGGTATGACGGCCGCAGCAGCGGCGCTTGTCATGGTTTCGCTGGTCGTCGGACAGTTTTCAACCGGTGGCTGGACCGGCTATCCGCCGTATACAGGCATGGATTTCCAGCCCGGCCCGGGCCCTGATTACTGGATCTGGTCAATCGTGATCGCAGGTGTCGGATCGACCCTTTCAGGTATCAACGTCGCTGTGACAATCTACAAGGAACGCGCGCCGGGGATGCACTTTTTCCGCATGCCGCTTTTCACCTGGACCGCGCTTACCGCCGCCATCATCCTGATCTTCGCCATGCCGCCCCTGACGGCGGCAGCACTCATGCTGGCCGCCGACCGGTATCTCGACTTCCATTTCTTCACCAATGACTTGGGCGGGAACATGATGAACTACATCAACCTGTTCTGGCTGTTCGGACATCCCGAGGTCTATCTGCTGGTGCTGCCCGCCTATGGTGTCTACTCCGAGGTGATCGCGACCTTTTCGGGCAAGCGCCTGTTCGGCTATCCCTCGCTGGTCTGGGCGACGATGGCGATCGCGGTGCTGTCGTTCACGGTCTGGCTGCATCATTTCTTCACCATGGGCCAGGGCGCCAACGTCAGTGCCGCCTTTGGCATCGCCACAATGCTGATTGCCGTGCCGACCGGCGTGAAGGTCTATGACTGGATGGCGACGATGTTCCGGGGGCGCATCCGGATGACGACCCCGATGGTCTATTCGGTGGGGTTCCTGATCCTTTTCGTGATCGGCGGGCTGACCGGTGTAATCCTGGCCAATCCGACCATCGACTATCAGGTCCACAACTCACTGTTTCTGGTCGCTCATTTCCACAACGTGTTGATCCCCGGCGTGCTGTTCGGGATGCTGGCGGGCTATCACTACTGGTTCCCTAAGGCCTTCGGGTTCCGCCTGAACGAGACCTGGGGCAAGATTGCTGCCAGCCTCTGGATCGTGGGCTTTTCTCTGACCTTCATGCCACTTTACGTCGTCGGATTGATGGGTATGCCGCGCCGGACCGTTGCCTTTGCCGATCCGGCCTTTCAGCCCTTCATGCTGGTCGCCGTCATCGGGGCCGCGGTCGTCCTGTGCGCCGTTGGAGCGCTGGCCGTGCAGCTGTTCGTCAGCATCCGCGACCGGAAGGCGAACAACGTGTTTGCGGGCGATCCCTGGAACGGGCGCACTCTGGAATGGTTCACCTCCTCCCCGCCGCCCGATTACAACTTCGCCGTGGTGCCCGAGATCACGCAGCGCGATGCCTTCGCCGTGGCCAAGGCATATGGCGACGCTTATCAGGAGCCACCGGAGTTCGAGGATGTCGAGATGCCCGCCAATACCGCGTTTGGTTTCATCCTCTGCGTCGCGGCGGGCGCGTTTGGCTTCGGGTTGGTCTTTTACATCTGGTGGCTGGCTGCCCTGTCCCTGCTGGTGATCGTTGGCGCGATGATCGCTCGGAGTTTCGTTGCGGAAACCGAGCGCACGATCCCTGCGGCCGAGGTCGCCGCCGATTATCGCCGCTGGCTCGATGCCGTGCGCGCCGCTGAGCCGGTGGACCGAACGCAAGAGCAAGGCGCCGCAAACCGTGGCCATGCCTTGCGCGAACTGCCCGAGGGGGTCGTCTGATGGCACAGGACACAATCAAGCACCCCGGCATCAACCTTGGTGCGCATCATGGACACGCCCACGACAAGGCCGAGACACTCGTCTTTGGCTTCTGGGTTTTCCTGATGAGTGACCTGATCATCTTCGGTTTGATGTTCGCCAATTACATTACCCAACTGCCGGGCACGGCCGGCGGACCGGGGCCGAAAGATCTGTTCACCCTTGGCAGCGCCTTCACCCAAACCATGGTCTTGCTGGCCAGTTCGGTGACGTTCGGCATGGCGTCGCTTGCGCTGAAATACGAACGCGGAAAGGGCGCATTGCTGGGCTGGCTGGCGGTCACGCTGCTGCTTGGTGCGGTTTTCCTCGCGCTGGAGTTGCGGGACTTCTCGGACATGTTCGCCAAGGGGGCGATCCCCAGCCGCAGCGGCTTTCTTTCCGGGTTTTTCGGGCTGGTGCCGCTGCACGGGCTTCATGTGACTGCTGGGATTCTCTGGGGGCTGGTGCTGATGGTGCAGGTCGTCTCCGTCGGCCTGACGACGCCGGTCAAGACGCGCCTGCTGCGGCTGGGGCTGTTCTGGCATTTCCTTGACATCGTCTGGATCGGGATCTTCTCGATCATATATCTCGGAGGGCTGGCATGAACGACCGCGACACCGAATTCCGCCGTGAGCGGCGGTCCTATCTGATTGGCCTTGGGCTGGCGCTGATCCTGACCGCGATCCCGTTCGGCGTGGTCGCCTGGGCCGGATGGTCCACCGGCGCCACGCTCTGGCTGATCGCCGGTTTCGGGCTGGTGCAGATCGTGGTTCACTTCCGGTTCTTCCTCCACATCGACTTCAGCCGGCAGAAACGCGAAGACCTGCAACTCATCCTGTTCACGGTGCTTCTGCTCGCGATCATGGCGGGCGGCACCATCTGGATCATGGCGAGCCTTCAGACGAGGATGATGTGAGCAACACGGAGGCCGACTGATTGCATTGGGTGACCCAACATGCGCTGATTGTCGTCGGCGTCCTCGTGACCGCGCTTGCCGTGATCTTCGTGCTTCAGCAGCGTCGGACTGCACAATCGACGGCGGCCTGGGTGCTGTTCATCGTTCTTGTGCCCTATATCGCCATCCCGCTGTTCCTGATGCTGGGCTTTCGCAAGCAGGGATCGCGGTTTCCCCCCGTCGCGCTTATGGCGCCGATCGCAAGCACCGTTGCCGATGGCCCGGCAGCGCGGTCGCTGGCAAAGCTCGGGGCACCGCCTGCAACCAAGGGCAATACATTCACGCTGCACGACAGTGCCAGCACCGCTCACGAGGCTCTACAGGAAACGCTGGATGCTGCAAAAGAATCGCTGGATATCCTCTTTTACATCGTTGCGCCCGACGAGGCCGGAACAGCCTTTGTCAACCGGCTGACCGAGAAGGCGCGCGCCGGTGTAAAGGTCCGCCTGAACCTCGATCGCCTTGGCGCGCTGAAGCGGCCGCGCGCGGCGCTGAAGGAATTGCAATCAGCAGGTGGGGAAGTCCGCTACTTCTCTCCGTTCATACATCCGCCTGACAACGGACACATGAACCTGAGAAATCACCGGAAACTTGTCGTCGCCGACCGACGCCTGGTCTGGTCGGGGGGGCGCAACATCGGCTCTCACTATCTTGGACCGACAGAGAATACCTGGACCGACCTGAGCTTTTGTGTCTCCGGACCCGCCGTGCAGCCGTTCATCGATGTCTTCGCATCAGACTGGGATGTGACCGGCAAGACAGCCGCAGGGGACATGATCGGCCGGTGCAGATTCACCGGTGATGCGACCTTGCAGGTTGTTCCGTCCGGCCCTGACGAGCCTGGCGATACCCTATATCTGGCGCTGATGAACTTGATCCACAGAGCGCGCGACCGCGTCTGGATATCGACGCCATATTTCGTCCCGACCGAACCCTTGCAGCTTGCCCTGACCACAGCGGTTCGCAATGGCCTCGACGTGCGTATCATGGTGCCGGAACGGTCGAACCAACCCACCACGGATTTTGCGCGCGGGCCTTTCCTGCGAGACTTGCAGGAGATCGGCGCAACCGTTCTTAGGCATCAGGGCGGGATGCTTCACGCCAAGGCCGGGTTGATCGATGACACCGGCTGGGTGGGCTCGGCCAATTTCGATATGCGCTCGCTGCTTCTGAATTTCGAGATCGCAATGTTCTGCCATGACACGGGCAGCAACGCCGCCCTCGAAGCGTGGTTTCAAACACAATTCAATGATTGCAAGCGCGGCGTGGCCAGCGCGCGCCTGCCACGCAGGGTGGTCGAGGGGGTCTTCCGGCTTGGTGCGCCGGTACTGTGACGGCGCGGAACATGGACTGGATCGCACCGCGTTTTCCAGACTCCTGTAGACGAAGGCAATCGGCGTGCTATCGTCAGGCGAGACGCGCGTTGGTTTCGATCACCTACGAATGTTCGCCGACATGACTTTCAAGCAAGCCGGACCTCCATTCTCTCCGGGTAGGTTCAACGCTGCCGATCCGGGTTCTCAAGTTGCTGGCGAAATCATTGATTTTCTGTAATTTGCCACTTGTGGCGTCCGAGCCTATCGTTGCCGAAAAGAGGTTGGATACGCAATGGATTCGGAAACGTCAGTTATTGTATTGCAGGGCGGCGGAGCGCTTGGTGCCTATCAGGGTGGTGCGGTCGAGGCGCTGTCTGACGCTGGCCATCCAATCGATTGGGTTGCCGGTATCTCGATCGGTGCCATAAATTCGGCCCTGGTCGCCGGAAATGCGCCAGGGAACAGAACGACGGCCCTCAGAAACTTCTGGGAAATGGTGTCGTCTTCCGCCGTTCCGGTCGGGTTCTTTGATGGTGTCCTGTCGCGTGGGTGGCTCAATGACATGAGCGCGGCGGGGACGACAATAACAGGCGTTCCCGGCTTCTTCAAACTGCGATTCCCTCCGGCCGGTATGTTGCCAAGAGGTTCCGTCGGCGCGCGCAGTTTCTACGATACCAGCCCTCTTCGCGAGACCCTGCTTGAGTTTGTCGATTTCGACCGGCTCAACAACGGGCCCGTGCGCTTGAGCGTCGGCGCGGTGAATATCGAGACCGGGAACATGACTTGGTTCGACAGCGCAGAGATGGAAATTCGCCCTGAACATATCATGGCCTCAGGTGCCCTGCCGCCGGGGTTCCCCGCAATCGAGATTGACGGAGCGTACTATTGGGACGGCGGCCTTGTTTCGAACACGCCGCTGCAATACGTGCTGGACGAACAGATGCCGGCAGACGACCTGTGCGTGTTTCAGGTGGATCTGTTCTCGGCGCGCGGTGCCGTCCCGACCTCGGTCTGGACCTCGGAAGCGCGTGAAAAGGACATCCGTTTTTCAAGCCGGACGCGGTTCAACACCGACATGATGCGCCGGATGCATCAAACGCGTGATGCGGCGCGACGTCTTTACGACAAGCTGCCACTGGAACTGAAGGATGATCCTGACGCCAAGGCGCTGGCGTCGGGAAATGCAGATCCGCGCGTCACGATTGCGCACCTGATCTATCGCCAGACGAAATACGAGCACCAATCGAAGGACTACGAATTTTCGCGGCGTTCGATGCTGGATCACTGGGCTGCCGGTCGAAAGGATGTCGAGCGCACGCTGTCCCACCCGGACTGGAGGGCAAGACATGACGCCCCAGAGCGCGTGAATGTCTTCGACCTTTCCGCATGAACCGGCAACGGATTGTCTGTGCTGCCCCAGTCGCGGCCCCTGCCCTCGGCCCTTAAATTTGCCAATCCATTCAAACCTTCAACATATGGATGACCAGCCCATGACCCCCGCCGACGTAGTCAAAAACGCCTTCGCGATGCCCCTGACCAGCCCCTCCTACCCCAAGGGCCCCTATCGCTTCGTCAATCGCGAGTTCTTCATCGTGACCTACCGCACGGACATGGAAGCCCTGCGCGCGGTTGTGCCCGAACCTTTGCAAGTCACCGAGCCGATCGTGAAATACGAATTCATCCGCATGCCCGACAGCACCGGTTTTGGCGACTATACTGAAACCGGACAGGTCATCCCGGTGGAATATCAGGGCCGCAAAGGCGGTTACGTCCATGCCATGTTCCTCAACGACGACAGCCCGATCGCCGGGGGTCGCGAGATCTGGGGATTTCCCAAAAAACTGGCGGAACCCAGGATGCGGGTGGAAAAAGACACGCTTGTGGGAACTCTTGATGTCGGTTCTGTCCAGGTCGCAAGTGCCACCATGGGCTACAAGCACCGCGCGCTCGACCATACCAGCGTTGCCAAGGCGCTGGCCGCCCCCAGCTGGCTCCTCAAGATCATCCCGCATGTCGATTGCTGCGGGCCGCGCATTTGCGAACTGGTCGAATACTACCTTGAAGACGTCACCATCAAGGGTGCCTGGGAAGGCCCCGCAGGGCTCGAACTGCACGATCATGCGCTTGCACCGCTCAGCGACCTGCCGGTGCGCGAAGTCCTGTCTGCGACCCACATCCTGACCGACCTGACGCTGGGTCTTGGCAAGGTGGTTCACGACTACCTTGGGAAGTCGGAGTAGCACCTCGTTCATATTCTGAATCAATTCAACGACAGAGCTCTGCGAAAAAGGAACCAAAAATGAACCTGCAAGACAAATCCTGCATCATCACCGGCGCCGCACGCGGCATCGGAGCGACCATCGCCAAACGTTACGTCAAGAGCGGTGCCAAGGTTGCCATTGCCGACCTGCGGCTCTCGGATGCCGAACAGACCGCTGCCGGGCTGACTGCGATGGGCCCCGGTTCGGCCATGGGGGTCGAGATGAACGTCACCGACGAAGCCGCCGTGAACGCGGGCGTGGCCAAGGTGATCGACGCCTGGGGCAGCGTGGACGTTCTGGTGTCGAACGCCGGTATTCAGATCGTGCATGAGCTTCAGGACTTTCCATTCGACGACTGGAAGAAACTGTTGTCGATCCACCTCGACGGCGCTTTCCTGACTTCGAAAGCCTGTCTGCCGCACATGTATGAACAAGGCTCTGGCGCGATCATCTTCATGGGCTCGGTCCATTCGAAAGAAGCGTCGCCGCTCAAGTCCGCGTATGTCACGGCAAAGCATGGCCTGCTGGGGCTGGCGAGGGTCATTTCCAAAGAGGGGGCCAAGCACGGCGTACGCGCCAACGTAATCTGCCCCGGTTTCGTGCGCACCCCGCTGGTGGACAAGCAGATCCCCGAACAGGCCGCCGAACTGGGCATCTCCGAGGAAGAGGTCGTCAAGAACGTCATGCTGGGCGGCACCGTTGACGGGGAATTCACGACAGTCGAAGACGTCGCTGAAGTGGCGCATGTTTTCGCGGCCTTCCCATCCAACGCGCTAACGGGTCAGTCGCTGGTCGTCAGCCACGGCTGGTTCATGGAGTGAGGGACCGCCGGAAATTGAGTTCGTAGGAGAAAGAAGTGTTGGTTTCACAATCCCGCGCCAAGGGAATTGGCATTATTCGCATTTTGTTCGGCGTCATCTGGCTGATCGACGCTCAGTTCAAATGGCGGCCAGGTTTCATCAATGACATGTCCAGCTATCTTAGTGGCGCGTTGACAGGTCAGCCGGCATTGGTGAAGGCTTGGATAAATTTCTGGATAGACGTTGTGAATGTGAACCCGGTTGCTTTTGCGTATTTCGTGGCACTCGCGGAAACAGCACTGGCGTTCGCCCTGATTTTTGGCTTTTTGTCCAACCTCGCCTATCTGTGCGGATCTATTCTGGCGTTTGTTATCTGGTCAACTGCCGAAGGGTTCGGCGGCCCCTATGTCGCTGGGTCAACCGATATCGGCGCGGCAGTGATCTACATCTTCGTATTCGCACTGCTTTGGCAAACGCGTGCCGGACTCTATTTGGGGTTGGATCGACGCCTCGGCGAGCGGTTCGGCCCTCTGGCATTCCTGGCTTCCGGTCGGGTGACGTGAACCCCGACAGCATCCACCAACGGAATCTCACTTGCCTGAAGCGGCGACGGGAATATGCCGCAAGGCACCATTCAGTCTGGCGCGCGGGTTCTGACCCCTGTCTGCGTGCAAATTTGCCCCCCCTGGCGACGAGCTGGTCCGGGGCTGCGTAGTCTCCATCTAACGCAGCGGCACCGCGCCAGCGTGGTTGCTGCCGGGCGTTGCGCCCTAAAGCGTTTCGACATTAACCTGCGACATATCCGGCAGCCTTGAAGTAATTGCAGCACTCGTCTGGGTCGTAGAGATCGCAGATTGCACCGATGGCCTCAAAAACCTCGGTGAAGGTTCTGGCCCCGATCTTTCGAAGGT
>NZ_JBSXNV010000036.1:0-61835 GCF_056857795.1 Aliiroseovarius sp. B-4 | reverse complement strand
TATTCTCAGGAATTGAGGCGCATGGAAATATACGACCTCGTAGACGCGCTGCAGGCGCATCAAGGGCAACGGCACTCCACATCATGCTGTCAAGCAAGCGAAACGTGCTCGATTCGCCGACAGCCCCATTACGGCATCTTTGACTTTTCCGCTTGGCGGATGAATCGAGGCCGAAGGCGCCCTACCCGAACAGCCCTTTGGGTTTGTAATTCGGGTTGGGGATGGTTTCGATCCAGCCGCCTTGTTCTTTGATGCTCTCGAGCGCTGCCGAGAGCGGATAAGCGCCCTCGGACGTGCTCCACCAATAGGCACCGCGTTTGAAGGTGATGATCTTGCGGCGGCCGTCGTTGAAGCAGGCCACCCGCAGGGTCTTGGGTTCCTTGCGTGACATGGGCGTCTCCGTTCTGTCTGTGGTCAGGCGGCCTCGGCGCTCTGCCCTGCCCTGCCCGCCTCCGATCTGGCGATCAGGTAGTCGCAGGCATGTTGCGCATCCGCGGCGTGCTTGAAGATCGCGCCCTTGTCTGAGCGCAGGACACGCAACCAGTTGTGGAGATAGGCGGCATTCATCTCGAGCGTATGCGCCGTGAAGCCGAGCGTCTGACCCAGGAACACCGAGGTCAATTCCGCGACGATCTCCTCGCGCGCATAGGACGTGTTGCCAAACTTCGAGAACCCGAAATCGCGGTTCAGCCGATGGGGGGCCTTCGTGGCATGGGCCAGCTCATGGGCCCAGACCCCGTAGAAATTGCGCGGGTCCTGGAACCGAGTGATGGACGGCATGTAGACCTTGTCCACGGGCGGCAGATAGTACGCTTCCGTTCCCGTGAAGACGGTTGTGATGTCGATGGCATCGAAAAACGCCTGCATGTGCGGGATGGGCTCGGACGGCGGATGCTCGGGCACGGGCTCCGGATCGGGGAAGAAGCTGTCGGGCAAGCCCTCGATCTGGCAGGCATTGAACACGCGGTAGGATTTCTGGAAGCGGAAGATACGGGCCTCCTCGGAGCGATCATCCCCGTCGCTGCGGTCATGCTCATCGCCGCCCGCGTCTTTCCGGCCTTGACCGTAATAAACGACGATAGAGGACTTTTCGCCCTTGCGGACCTTTGCGTCCAACGCATTGGCTTGCGGCAGCGTCATCCAGAAAGGTGAGCTGTGGCCCGCCATCACGGTCCGCATCGTCAGCAGGAAGTTGTTCACTCCCTGGTAGGGTTCACCGCCCACGCGCAGGGGGCGAGAGCTGCCGCCAGCCGTCCAGGGCTTGCGCCACGGCAGCACGCCGCGCTCGATGATACGGATGATTTCGTTTGTGATGACCTCGGAGGCATCGAATTTGGGCGTGCGGGATCGGGCCATGGCTGGCCTCCTTTCGAGTTTTGGTGAGAGGAAATGGTGATCAGGCTGACTGATGGGACCGCGGATCGTTGAGGATCCTCGCGCCGAGCCCTTCGACCATGTCGATGTAGGTGGTCAGCGAGACGGACTTGCCGGAACCCGAAGGTTCAGGGTCGACCGATCCGTCCCGCGTCACCCGCGGCAGGTTCGCGAAGGCGATGACATCGGTGACGGGTCGGATATCGATGAACGGGGTGCCACGTGAGACCGCAAGAGTGGCCAAGGGAAAGCGCTCGATCGGCGCGAAACTCGACACGGTGGTCAAGCCGAGGTGGATGAATGTCCCGCCCTCTCTGCAGATCACATGCGCGTTTGGCAATAACGCCGCCTGCTTCAGATAGCCAAGCTCACGCAGGACAGTCTCGCGCTCGAGCCGTTGTGCCTGCCCCGTCTGGCCAATTCGGCGTAGTTCCTTGTGTCGCCACCACGAGGCAGCGGTCGCGCGCAACACGCGCAAGACACCTGTTTGCATCGGAATGCCCTCCATCAGGAACGGCAGACCGGAACCCGGCCCGGACCCATCTGAGGGATCCCAAAGGCCCTCATCCGTCAGTCACAAAACCCGAAGAACACTTTTACTTTTCGTGGACCAAACCCATGAAACACCCAACCTCCACCTAACTGTACTGGCACGACGGGATGAGAACTTCCACAGGGCCTATCGGCTAGACCTGTGGCGGTTTCTTCTTCACGAGATAGCCCAGACCGCTCAATCGGCCCGCAACTGCCAACTTCTTCGTAAAGCGTGCTGATCCTTTGGCTTCCCGTCGATGTAGCGGATCGGCATCCTGGAAAGGGAAGCCATTTCGATGAAGGCTATTATGGGCATGATTTCTCATCGCGAATACCAAAAACGCAATAACCTATTGTTATTAAATCGTTTTCCGCCATCGGACGGATCAGATCATTCCGCAGCCAACATCAAAGCACTCTTTTGAAGAGTTCGGGTGTCATGAAATCAAGAGATTGAGTTGCAACCGCTGTTCTGCGATGTCCTCGTCGTCCACTATGACCAAATCAGCGGAACGCGGGACCGCGGCAACCAGCTGCTGCGCTTGAGGAGCCGATTGCCTCGCTGGCCATGTCGCCATTATCGAAGTGACTGAGAAGTTACGGGGTCCCCTTCCCCGCGCGCGGGAGTTCGAGGATCGAGCCCTTGGTCAAACGGTTTTGGCAACCATCGATCGTCTGCTCCTTGCGCGCTACGGCCCGTAGCCACGATATCATGCAACAGACATCCACAACCTACCTCTCAGGCATTAGCACCGATGAAGGCGAAGCGAATACCCGAGGCCAGGACCCAAATCGCCGTCAGCAGACGCCGGATAGCGTCGAGCCAGTTATTGAGGGTATTCATCATCAGATCTCAGACATCGAAAAGGGCAGGGGCCGCGGAGGCGCGCAACTGCTAGGTTGGCTGCAGCGCAACGATCTGTATGTTCTTCGCTAGCCGCCTTGGCGCTACTAGCAGCGATGGTCACCAGCTGAGGTTTCACCATGGTGATCGGGGTGCCCTCGTCATCAGATCTTCGCCGCGACGAAGGCGAAAGCCACTTTCACGATCTCAAATACCGCCATACCTCAACCCCCTAACTTTTCTTTCTCAGACACCGTTTGTGTGCCGAGAGCCTACTTAACAGCTGTTAAGTTATGCCATGCCAGCCGCACGCGATCGGAGTTTAACAGCTGTTAAGCCGCGTTCCGCCGGCCAATCAATGCCATGACCATTGGGCCACAGGAAAACTCGCCTGCCGCAGCTTTGGTAGTCAGAGCTCGCAAGTATCCACCAGGCGATCTTATGTCGGCGAAGCGTTCCAGCATCGCAGCAACGACGATCGACGCTTGCTCCGGACCCATGAACCGCTGTGCTTCTTCCCATGCAGACGCACTGATCCCCATGGCTGGCCGCACATGGCACGCCGCATCGAAAAGCTGATGCCAATGCCGGATCTCACCTTGGTAGAAGGTCTTAAGCGAGGGGCATGCCGCTATCACTAGGTGGAGCGGGATCTTTGGCAGATGTCTTGTGTCCTGTTCATCAACGTCAGCCACCGGCTCATTCGTATCCACATCTGGCACACCCGCCGCCGCCCCGCTTTTTTCTAAAGCAGGTTCAAAATCTATAGATTCTTTATTTGAATTATGATGGTGACGCTCAGATTGGGCATCATTGGTGTTCATTTCTTCTGTTTCAGGGCCATCAATGATGTTGCGTGCCTGGTCAAGGAGAGCTTCAAGATCGGCTCGATAGGCCGCGAGGTCCTCAATTGAAAGCTTGCGGCGAAGCGCGCGGGCTGTGAGGGCAGCCTTGTCGCGAAGCTGATCCCAGAAGCCTAGGCCTGGCTGCATCTCGTCTCCGAACTCGGCGAGGGCCGCGAGATCGCGTCGCATGAGGCTTACGACCTCTCTCAGGCGCCTGACGCGCTCCTCAGCCTCACGTACGGCCTCTGCGGCCCGTGCTATCTCCTCAGACTGGCAGTAGAGCGGGGAAAGATCGAAGCCAAAGGCGACGCGGTCTTCGCCGTGCTTGCGGACGTAGCGCTTCCCATTGGGGCTATCGCGCCGCTGGAGCAAGCCAGCCTCGACGAGACGCGCGAGGTGACGACGCATCGTTGAGCACGGCATGCCATTGAGGCGCTCGCAGATTGCCTTGTTCGAGGGGAAGACGACCATCTCGGCGTTCCCGCCAAGCGCATCGTCCGGAAAGAAGCTGAGGAGCCCCTGCAAAACAGTCAGATCACGTTCCGAGACCCCAAAGGCTGCTTGCGCCTTGGAGAGCTCGCGCAGGAGTTCCCACTTGTTAACGGGTCTGGCCGGAACAGATGCCTCGGGTCGCTCGATGACGCGCAAATGAGCGTGCGAAATCGGCCGCATAAACGGCGAAATTGGTGTGTACTCCATGAAAATGTTCACGAAGACAAAAATTCTAGGGCCCGCGAATCGCTTTGCGCTTGCGGGGTAGGGGCCAGAACGCTACATTCAGAAGTGCGAAAACTGAGATTTTGTAGCGGGCTGATCCCGGTGCGAAACCTTACAAAGGTCTCGTGAAGCTAGCTTCTCGGGGCCTTTTTCTTTTTGCCTGTATCGTGCCTCCTTCTTGTTGGTTGCTCTTCCTCAGTCTTCTGAACGCTTCCAGCGCTCATGAAGCTCGGTAATCAGCTTTGGGGCATTGCCCTCCAGCCAGCTGATAAAATCAGGTTCATCCGTAGTCAGATCGAGTTTAAGCTGCTTGCCTTGGCGGCCGGTCTTGACCGTCGCAGCTCCGACACCGGGGATCGCCAAAGCAGGCACGCCTTTTCTAGACGGGCTTGCTTTCTTCTCTGCGCTCTTCGCGGCTGCCAGAACTGCGAGAAACGCACGCTCAGAAACCTCATCGACCGAGCCGGAACTTTCGGACTTGGCTGCATGAGCTACGGCTTGCAGTTGGTCTCGATCACCGTCGTAGGCACCCAAAGCCTTTTTGAGCTCTTCCCATCTCGGGCGACCAATCCCGGGAGCCGCACCAATTGCCTGGATGAGTTCCTCGCCGACCATCCGAACGACACTCAAGAGTTGTGAAACCCCAGCTTCGTGGAGGTTAAGGACTTCGGCGACACCTCGATTGGTGCGCTCAGCCCCTTCCAAATGATCACCGTCCAGAAGTGCCGTCGCAACGAGCGCACGCTCAATAAAGCTCAGATCACGACGCTCTTGGTTCTCGAGAAGCTGATCTCGAAGCGCTTGATCACCCTCAACCTCTGTGACGATGGCTCGAACTTTGATACCGAGTTCGCGACATGCTTCTAAGCGTCTGCGGCCATAGATCAGGTTGTAGCGATCGCCTTCCAGTGGGCGGACCAAGACAGGCACACGCTGACCGTTCTTGGAAATAGAGTTCTTCAGGCCCTCAACTTCAATCTGAAGCCTGTCATCCAACCGTCCTTCGGTAACAATCTGCGCCGGATCGATCTCAAAAACACCGCCACGCAGTCGGCGCCCTTCAAGAGCGTCAGGAGCGTTGCGAAGGGTCTGCAGCGGCAGGCCAAGTTTAGGCTTTCTTGCCATTCCGCCCCCATGTGTTCTGGATGATTTCAGCGATCTCATCGTTCACTGCGTTCATAGATTCGATCGCACGATCAAACGTCTGACGCGTGAAGTCCCTCTTGTCAGCTTCGTAGAGCGTTTGCTTGGTCAAGCCGGCATCAGAAATTGCGGTCGATTCAACCATGTGATTGGTCAGGACCGACCTCCCAAACAGCCCGCGAATGAAGGCGATGACTTCGGTTTGTGGCGCGTCGCCGACTTTGTATCGCGTTGGCAAGAATCGCAGCCAATCGAAGCGCAAATTTGCGCCTGCATCCCTGATTACTCCCAGGAGATCCGCCGTCATTCGCAGGAATTGGGACATCGACATAAGGTCAAGCATCTGCGGGTGAACCGTCACGAGGACGCCCGAGGACGCGGAAAGTGCTGACATCGTCAAGAAACCAAGCTGCGGCGGGCAGTCGATCACAACAACGTCGTAGTTCGCTTCAACACTATCGAGTGCGTCATGAACTCTCGCGAAGAACGCCTTCGCTCCGCCTCGCTGGATAGCAGCAGGCGTCTCGTGCTCGAACTCCATGAGTTCAAGGTTGCCTGGGATGAGATCAAGGCCGCGAATGTAAGTCTTGCGGATCACTTCGGAGATCGGAACCGGATCGTCGTAGCGAACGGCATCATAGAGGGTTCCGCCCTCCATGAGGTCGAGTTCTGGCTGGATTCCGTGAAGAGCCGAAAGAGATGCTTGGGGGTCGAGATCGATCGCAAGAACTCTGTACCCCTTGAGCGCCAAGCGCTGAGCGAGGTGAGCAGACGTCGTCGTTTTGCCGCTTCCGCCCTTGAAGTTCACCACTGAAATGACTTGAAGCTCGTCACCGTCGCGACGCCCAGGCACGTAAGTTCCAGACTTTTTTGCGTTTCCTTCAAGCGTCTGCCGGATTTCCCAGATATCGTCGAGCGTATAGCGGCGATGACTTCCCGCCGTCGTCTCGACGTCAACGATCTTTCCTTCTCGATGAAGCTTCCGAAGATAGGTATGGTCGACGCCAAGGAGCTCAGCAGCTTCGCCGCTAGTCAAAGTGCGCATCACCTTCTTTGCATCCGGTGGGAAGTGCGCAGCGCGCTGAGCATGCAGGTTCGACGCGAGAAGTTCCGCGTAGTGCCCGATGGCGATATCTAGATCTTGTTCTGCTTCGCTCATGTCTGCCCCGATCCGTGGGCGCGTTTTTTATGTGACCGCGCGTTATTTTTCGAGACTATTGCCCGACCAGCCAGATTCGTGCAAGCACTTTCTAGATTTAGTGGCAATCCGATAAGCCAACACAAGTGTCGTGTTCACAGGAGCCCCAACTTTTCCGCACGCTCAAGCAGCATTTTGACCGAAGACGGCTGCCAGCTAGTACGGCCTCGAGGGGTGCGCTCACGCATCGATTCTAGCCGGTCGCAGATCGCCTGCAGTGTGATTTCGGGGTCCGAGCCTTTGATGGCAGCCACGATAGCTGGCAGGCGGTCATCGGTTTCGCGGCGTCCGGCGCGGCCAAGCACTTCATCTGGTAGAAACCCGTCGCGGACATAGGCTTTCACAGCACGGAGTAGGCGGCTTTGGGTCCAGTGCCGGTCGTGGGGCAGGGGGCCATTAACGATTCGCAAAACATCTTCCCAGGCCATATCCGGCCGTAGGCGTCGCACGTGGGGCACCCAATCCTGCGCGGTTTCGTTCAGGCGCTCCATGTAGCCGTCCTGTCGTGCCAGCCGCACCTTGCGCAGCGCGGCGGGGTCTTTGGTGCGAAGCCCAGGATTGCCACCAACGCGCCCTTTGGCGCGCGCAGAGGCAAGCCCGGCCTTTGTGCGCTCACGTATCAGCGCGCGCTCGAACTCGGCCGCGGCGCCCAGAACCTGCAATGTGAATTTTCCTTGAGGGGAGGCGGTGTCGATTGGATCCTGCAGCGAGCGGAAGAAAGCTCCCTTGGCCTCCAGACGTTCGATCACCTCCAGCAGATGCGACAGGGATCGCGCAAGCCGGTCGATCCGCACAACGACCAGCGTATCGCCGCTCTGGACGCGTTCGAGCAAACGCGCGAGTACAGGACGCGCGCGATTGCCGCCTGAGGCGTGCTCTTCAAAGATCTCGGCACAGCCCGCAGATTGCAGCGCCTCAGACTGGGGCAGGGGGGTCTGATCCTCCGTGGAAACGCGGGCATAGCCTATCAGGGGCATGAAAACGGGGCCGATTGCAATTTCATATGCCGTTACTAAACGACCGAATGAGCGTGCGATCAGAGACCGGCTGCTTTGGTTAGGTTCACCCGGAACCGGTCGCGACGGCGCTGGTAGCGGCGGGTCATCTCGGCCGAGGCGTGTCCGAGCTGTTTCTGGACAAAGCGCTCATCGACTTCGGCCGAACTTGCGAGACCGGCGCGCAACGAGTGACCGGAGAACAGCGCAAGGCGCTCGTTTTCGGGCAGCTCGGCTCGGATGCCGGATTTCAGCACCGTCTTCTTGATGAGGCGCGCGACATGCTTGTCGTTGAGCCGCTCGTCCATCGCCCGCTTCCCGTCCCTCGACGTGCGGGTGAACACGGGGCCGAAATCGATCTTGGCGAAATGCAGCCATTGCTCGAGCGCATGCACAGGACAGGTCTGTTCTGAGGATCCGCGTCCGATTTCCACCTCGCGCCAGCCTGTCTTTGCGTTCAATGTCAAAACCGCGCCATCTTCGAAGACGTCAATCCATCCGCTACTGTCAGGCGTGTCGTCTTTGCTGACGTCCAGGCTGACGACTTCGGAGCGGCGCAGACCGCCTGCAAAGCCGATCAGCAAGATCGCCCGAACCCGCAGGCCGCGCAGATCGAAGGGCAGGGTGGCCACCATGGCGAGAATGTCCTCGGGCAGGATCGCTTCCTTTTGCACAGGCGGGCGCGCGTGCCTGCGTTTGATCCCAGCGAGGACGTTGGCGATATGGCGGTCCTTGCGATCGAGCGAGAAGCCGCGTTGCGCATAGTTCCAGGCCAGGCCGGACAGGCGGCGCTCGATCGTAGAGACGGAGAGGGCAGGGGTGCCTTTCGCCGGCGCTGCCAAATCGGTCAGGTAGAGCCCGATCATTTCGGGAGACGGGGGGAGGGGATCCGTTCCCTTCAATCTGCACCAACGCGCGAAGTGCTTCCAGTCGGCGGCATAAGCTTTGTTGGTGTTCTCGGCGGTCGAGGCCCTCGCGTAATCACGGGCGGTGTCGACAAGCCGGTCGAGCGTGCCGGACCCGGCCACATGGGCCGGTAGGGCGATGGGGTCGGTGCTGACTTGGTCTCTCTCGTCGCGCTGAGCTTGATTGTTCGAATCGGAGGGCGCTGAGGTCGATTTCTCGGCGTCTGGGGGCTGAATTTCTGGTGTTTCTTCCATGCTATGGAGCTTACTTCAAATATGTCCGATAAGGCAAACTTATTGGACATAGCTGATTGTTGCAGAGTGGGGCGGTTTACGCTCAATTATCTGGCAGAAAGCGCCGCTCTCATGTAGGCTTCAGGCATGACTTTTGCCCGGCCGGAACACTTCAGCGACGTTGACACGTTACCCCGGATGCCCGCCTGGGTCACCTCTGCACGCGCTGAAACCCTTGAAGATGTTGCGTTTTTGTCGGGTGCGGCGCTGGACCACCTGCATCTTGTGTTGAGCCGAGTTGACCTCCCCCATGCCTTGTTGCGGGACCGGCTCGCGCTGCGTGCGGCAGAGGCCTGTGTCGCGTTTTCTGGCCGCCCGGAGCGGGCAGGGGAGCTGCGCGATGCGGTGCACCTGTTGCGGCCCGGCGATCTGCCCGGACCGGCCGGGGAAACCTACCTCGCCTGGCGGCGCGCGGCGGAGCGGCAGTTGTCGATCAAGGTTCTGGACCGAGCCTTGCCGCGCCTCGACTCCGGCCAGATTGCCGCTTGGCTGGATGCAGGGCAGGGAATGCCGGTAGTCCGTGCCGCGATAGTGCTGGAGGCGGTGCTGACCGAAGCGCCGCGGGCCGATGTGCCCGCGTTGATCCTCGCGGATATAGCCCTCGCCCAAGCACTCGGTTGGGGTCATCTGATGCCGCTGCTGGCGACTGGCCTGAAACGGGCTGACCTGCGCAAGCGTGGGGACGACTTGAGGCTCGCCTGTCATCGCGCGCTGATCTCCTCGGCGATCGAGGCTGCGCGTCTCTCCACCGATCTCGCGCGTCGGGCGGCGCATTTGAAAGCCGTTGCGCCGAAGCTTCGGGCGAAGGGGGCCGAGAAGGCGGTCGAGATGTTCCTGACCCGCGATGCTGTGGCGCCTTCGGCGTTGCCTTTGCCGGATCGCGCCGCGCGGCGGCTCAGCGATCGGCTGGTCGACCTCGGCGCGGTGCGCGAGCTGACGGGTAGGGACACTTTCCGGCTTTACGGAGTGTAGCGATGGCGAAGGATCGCTCCGACCTCGAGCTTGACCGCGAGTTGCCCGAACTGCCGCCAGAGTTGCGCTGGCGGGAATGGATGCGCCGGATCGAGGCGGTGCTGTTTGCTTCAGCTTCGCCGGTGCCGCGCGAGGACCTGGCCCGCGTGGTGGGGCAGGGGGCTTCGGTTGATCTGCTGGTCGAGGACCTCGCCGCCGATCTGGAGGGGCGGGCCTTCGAGATCGCCCAGGTCGCTGGCGGCTGGATGTTCCGCACGCGCGCCACCTACGCCCCCGCGATCCGCGCGGCGGCAGATGTCGGGGACCAGTTACTCGATCTGAGCGAGTTCGACGTCGCGGTCCTGGCCGCTATCGCCTACCATCAACCGATCACCCGCGACGGGCTCAAGGACATCTTCGGCAAGCAGATCAGCCGCGACCTGATCGGGCGGCTGCATGCGCGCGACCTGATCGGGACCGGGCCAAGGTCGCCTCGGCGCGGCGCTCCCTATACCTTCGTGACAACCGAGAAGTTCCTCGTGGCGTTCGACCTGGAGTCGCTGCAAGACCTGCCTGATCGCGAGCAGATGGAAGATGCGGGAGTGGCTACCGGATGACAATTGAGTGGTATGGTCATGTGCTCTATCGCTTAGATCTGGCTCATTCATGAGTTATTGAGCAGCGTCCTACTACTCATAACGATCTGCCTGCTTGGCGGTCGAAGCTCTGTTGCCTCTCAATCACCAGGCTCTTCGACCTCAGGCTGCGTTGATCTCCTCTTCCAGCGCCGCGATCGAGCTCAGCACATCATCGAAATTCGGCGCGTCGCCCATGATCATCTCGCGCATTCCGGCGTAGTCCCGACGCAGGGCGGCCTCGAGTTTTGCGTTTGGAACAAGGCGGAGCGATCCCGGCTTCGCGTCTTCGTATCGAGCCCACGCTGCCTTGAAGAACACCGACTTGTGGTGGCCGACTTCGCTCAAGAGTTCGAGATTAGCCAAAGCGCGCACCTTGGCGTTACGCTGAGCTAGTTGCGCCATGTCGTAGTAATGCCGGGACATCCGGTCGGCGAGCGATTTGCCCGGGTCCTGATGGAAGAGCATGTGCAGGATCGTCGCCTTCTCCCAGAAGGTCCGCTCGATCCCGAGAGTGCGCACATCAACAGGGGTGAGGCCAGGCAGATCGGGAAAGGCTTGTTGGACATAGGTTGAGAGTGTCTGTTCCTCGGCCGGAAGCTGTGCGCCACGCGCGCCGAACTCAAACCGTACGACAGGCTTGATGTAACCTTGGTCTTCGTCACTAAGTGTCGGGTACGCGAAGAGTATGGTCTGAGGGTCGCCATCGTCGATCTGGAGAGAGAAGGGCTGCTCCAGGCTCGCTGAGAAGGTGGCATTGATTTCTTCGAGCAGCAGACCCGCGACGGTGGCCTCGGCGGCGTCTTGAAGCTCTTGTAGCAGGGATTTGCGTTTGCTGCTTGAAAGGTTGGGATTCGCAGGGTCACGGCCTCCCTCAAACCCGAGTTGGGCGCGGTCGAGCGACAGATCCACGTCCTCGGAAAACCGGTGGATCACATCATAGGCTTTAGAAAGCGATGTGCCGCCTTTGAAGATCAGGTGATCTCCGAAGGAGGGTAGGGTAAACAGGTGCTGGAGCGACCAGCACACCCAGAAGTCCTTCTCGACAATCGCTCTGGCGAAGCCGAGTTCTGCCGCGGCCTGGCGGAAGGCCTCGTCTCGTTGTTCAGACGTATCGTTTGCGAAGGCATCCATGCTCAGGCGTGTGCTACAATCTGCTGGACCACCGGATGCATCCAGGCCGGGACATGTTTGCTTTGCCTTGCGAGCTGCGCCCGATCCTTGGCATCCAGCGTGCGGGCGATCTTGCCAATCACCTGATCGTCCACGCGGTCCTTGCCGACATAGCGAAGCGCCTGGAAAACAGTGCCCGTCTTTGATCCGGCACCAACCAAGGTCTTTGGAGAGGCATTCCGGAACTGGATCACCTGCCGTCCGATTTTCTTCGTTCGGGTGGGCCCGTCGGTCATGTAAGTCAGATTGGAAGGGACCTGGGTGGACAGACCCAACTGGTTCGCCGCCATGGCTGGGGAGGGCTGCAGAACCTGGTTGTCCTTCCGGGCAACAGCGCGCGCGATGTCATCGGCGGATGGTGCCAGAAGCCCAAATCGCGGGCTTTGCTTAGGGTAGTCATAGAGCCCACGTGTCAGCCGCCGGACCACACCTTGATCGACCAAACGCGACAACGCTTGGTCCACGCTTGCGCGGGTCCCGATATCGAGGAAGTCCGACGGCGCGAAGATCGCGCCCCGGCCCTTTCTGATGATGCGTTGCTTAATTTTTGACGTGATCATGGTTCAACTCCGTGTCAGAAAATAAGGTATGTTTTTCTGAACGTCAAGTGAGGCGATTGTGGCTAATACCTGACACAAGGGGCGGATTGCCGACTTTCGCTGCGGATGCAGCGATCACTCTGTCCTGGTCCGGAAGCGGACATACAACAGGCGCACTGGTAAAGTACTTTCATGATGATGTATGCGTCGACTGCAACAATCCATAAAAACCAGATCGATGACGTCACGTCGCATTCGCAATTTTTATTGAACAGGCTAAGGTAGATCTCAACAGGGAGACGAGATTGGTGGCAACCGCAAAGCAACTCATTGGACTCTTGAAGAGTCACGTTGAGGGGAACGAAGAACGATTCTTCGATCTCGCGCTTCAGCTTGCGTCGGCGGAGGAGCAAAAGGGCCATACTCGTCTGGCCGAACAGCTTCGTCAGTGGGTTGAAGCGGGGCAGACGCCAAAGTCGCAATCTCCAACCCCAACATTGATCGCCAAGCCACGGGGCGAATTGGCATCGATCATTGGGGCTGCCTATCCAGAAACCAGGCTGAATGATCTCATCCTACCAGAAGCTGTGTCGTCGGAGCTTGAGCAACTCGTTGTCGAGTTCCGCAAACGCGACATCTTGGAGAAACATGGGCTGACACCACGGCAACGTGTTCTTCTTGCGGGACCCCCAGGCACAGGAAAGACGATGAGCGCCTCGGCATTGGCGGGTGAGCTAAGGCTCCCACTTTATTCCGCGTTGTTGCACGGGCTGATATCAAAGTTCATGGGGGAGACGGCCTCCAAACTGAATGCAATATTCGAAGCAGTAAGGACCCAACGAGGGGTCTACCTATTCGATGAGATCGATGCCCTTGCCGCCACCAGAGACGGTGACAATGACGTTGGTGAAGCGCGGCGAACGCTAAAACCAAAAACGTTAGATCTGCGTCATTTTGGCTTCACAGCAGGCGCCAAAACAAACGCATCTTCAAAAATAGGCCAGCCAATTTCTATTCGCCACCTACCCTTCAAAAGAAAGAAAGAAAAAGACTGTCTTCCGGCGCTTTGCGTCGGCCGGCCGGATGGCCGAAATGCTCTCGCCATGCTTGTAACCCATTGACTGGCTGTCGCCTAAGGTGTTGATGCTGTAACTGTCATTGCCCCCAATTCATTTCACCCAGAGAGCAGAAGAAACACCCATGAACGAAAAGGCGCTCAATCGGTCCATTGACCTTGTCATGAAGGAAACGGGTCTGTTGCACCCTGAAGAGATCACCAGGCTGACCAATGTAGAGATCTTGAGATGTCCTGGTGTTGGACGGAAGTCATATACTGCAATACGTGAGATCTATCCATTCGACGAAGAAGCAGTGGAACAGATGAAGGCGGCTGCTCTTAATGAGAAGCTGGACCCTATACGACAGAAGCTGTCAGCACACCCTGCTCGCGTCCATTTAGATCTTGGAAGCATTCATGACGTAGTGGCTGCCCGCATTCAAAGAGGCAATCTCCTTATCAGAATGCAGGGCCATAAAGAGCTCTTACCGATCTGGCTGACCTGGTCGCCGGAGGTTGGTGAGGCTGAAATTCCAGAAGGAGACGGATTTGGCACCGTCCCTGAAGAAGGCCTCATCAGGCTGGGTGTCAGCTTCCCACATTTGCTCGGGGTTCACCGCGTTAAATTCATGAATTTCCGGAACGATGATGATTACTGGTCCGCAGAGCTTCAAATCACCACCGACGATGCAACGTTTCGCATCGTCCTTTTTGGCGACGAGGAGGCGCCGGATGGCCGCGCCGAGGAGCCTGAGTATTCCGAGACCATGTCCTTCAGAGATGAAATCAATGAGGATCCGGAGCTCGCAGACCTTCATAAAGAAATAGGGAAGGCCTGGATTGCTGTAGACGATGCACTGCGGGCCGGATCCGCAAATGCAGCCCTGAATGCTTTTTCCCCCGCAATCAGCCAGATTGAGATTCTGATGAGGAATGTGGTCTCCCGTGCTGAGGCAAGAGAGGCCACATTGATTGATGAGCCTTTCGGCCTCACCTATGCTGATCTCCCTCCGTTAGACTATGACATCAATGATGATTTGATCTTTGAGTGGTCGTCATTTTTCCCAAGCTGGACAGGCCCACTTGCTCTCATAGGCCGTATCCTCCGAGTGCTTCTTGAGGAGAGAGATCTCACAGGCGTGGGACAGGCGTGTGCTCACTTCCTCAAGCTGGATAAAAACCTCATACCAAGGCTCCATGATGGACTGGCGACATGTGAGGCAATCGCCCACGAGATAGAGAGCATCCACACAGACCTTAAAGCTGCCGGTGAGAGCGGCAGCCTTCGCAAGGAGATTGTGGCCCGTGTCGATGACAGCTTCCCAGATGATGAGGGCATGGCGCGTCGGGCTATCAAGCGCTGGATTGATGTCAGAGTATCCGAGGGAGAAATGCTTGCGGTTAGAAGTCGCCAAGGCCAGGTTATTCGTCTGAAAGAGCCGGCCTCAGTGTGACGCCAAGAGAGGTTTCTTTCTGTCTTTCTTTCCAAAGGGGCTGCCAGAAGAAAGATAGAAAGAGGGGATCAGATCTCCATGGGGAGTTCCTCTGCCGCTGCCGCTTGAAGCGCTTCGAGCTTTTCATTTCTGCGCGCCATGGTTTCGTGCCATTCTTGGGCTTCACGGTCTCTGAAGAAGTTCGCGTCTGGTGCCAGACGGATATCCTCGCGGCTGTCGTCCGGCTTTCCGGTTTGACGCACAGCGCAGCGAATGACCGCAAATCGGGCTGCTACCGCAGCGTCTTATGGGGAGGTCGAAGGTCCGGAATGGGCCGATTCTGTGGAAAAACTAACGTTTGCGAGCGCAGAAATGGCTGCTCCAAATGCGGCGCGAACGCCCTTTCTATCAGGCTTTGCGCGTTTGCTGCGGCGCCGGAAAGATCTTGGCCAGTTTCCTGAGGTTCTGGGCGGTGGCGGCGAGGAGGAATTCGTCATTTGCACCGCATGGGCCACGTAATCGAAGACGCCCCAGGCCGAGGATGCGCTTGAGGTGGGCGAATAGCATCTCGACCTTTTTCCGTAGCTTCATCGAGATGTCGTATTGGCGGGTCTTGGCGATGTCGCGGGCGACCTGGCGGGCGTCTTCATGCTCTTCGCGGGTGATCTTGCGCGCCTCGGCGTTGGGGCAGCATTTGGCTTTGTGTCAATCGGCATTCAAAGCTGACCCCCTATCGGCATTCAAAATTGACCCCTTTGAGCTGAGCAGGCCCGGCGCTGCGTAGCCCTCACATAGCGCAGCGGCGGCGGGCCTGCGGAGTTTCGGGTTGGCGCTATGCGCGGTTCTTGAAGCGCCAGCTTTCGTTTCCGGTTTCGACGATCTCGCAGTGGTGCGTAAGCCGGTCGAGCAACGCGGTTGTCATTTTGGCATCGCCGAAGACGCTGGGCCATTCACCGAAGGCCAGGTTGGTTGTGACGATGATGGATGTGCGTTCGTAGAGTTTGCTGATCAGGTGGAACAGGAGCTGTCCGCCGGTCTGGGCGAAGGGCAGATAACCCAGTTCATCGAGGATCAGGAAGTCGAGGCGGGAGATGAGATCGGCGGTTCGTCCCTGGCGTTCTGCGCGGGCTTCTGCGTCCAGCTTGTTCACCAGGTCGACGACATTGAAGAACCGGCCGCGGCGCCCGGCCCGGATGCACGCGCGGGCGATGCTGACGGCGAGATGGGTCTTGCCGGTGCCTGTTCCGCCGATCAGGACGACGTTGCGCTGATGGTCGAGGAAGTCGCCGGTGGCCAGATCACGGATCAGGGTCTCGTTAACCTCGGCGGTCTCGAAGTCGAACTCTTCCAGTTCCTTGGCGAGCGGCAGCTTGGCGATGGTCATCTGGTATTTGACCGACCGGGCTTGCTTCTCGCGTATCTCGGCGGTGAGCAGGTCGCCGATGATCTGTTGCGGTTCATGCTGGCGTTTGACGGCAGTGGTCAGCACCTCGTCATAGGCGGCCTTCATTCCGTAGAGCCGCAGCTTCCCCATCGCGTCGATCACGTCTGAGCGTTCCATTCTGTGTTCTCCTCAAGCTGTCATATCGGTTGCAGTCGGCAATTGGCTCGCAGGCCAGCTTCAGCGCATCTGGCGTTGTAATTGTCAGGGGCGGTGGCGGCTCGCGGTGCCGGGCCAGGATGTTCAGCACGACGCCTGCGGAATGGACATTGTGCGACAGCGCCTCGGCACAGGCGACTTCCACGGCGTCGATCCCATCGGTCAGCACGGCGCTCAGGATGTCGACCATTTGCCGATCGCCGCCGGGCTGACGCTCCAGCTTGCGCCACACGCGACGGATCGGCACCGGCAGTTCCCATTTCTTGAAGGGCGCGCCGTTGCGCAGGGCGCCGGGTTTGCGGGTTAGAACGGGGATGTAATGCAGGGGATCGAAGAGGGTTTTGTCCCGCCCGAAGGCACGCTCGTGTCGGCCGACGATCCGCCCATCCTGCCAGCATTCCAGCCGATCGGCATAGGCCCTGATCTCGACCGGCCGGCCAACGGCGCGGGCATCTACCGAGTATCGGTTCTTGTCGAACCGCACGAGGCAGGTCTTTGATACCGAGGCCGGAACGGCGTGGAATCCATCGAAGGGACCGACATAGGGCACAAGACTCGGACGCTCTTCTTCGAGCACCTCCCAGATGGTCTTGTCGCGCAGCTCCGGATGTTTGTTCGCCTTGGCATAGTCCAGGCATCGGTCTTCCAGCCAAGCGTTCAGTTCGGCATAGGATTTGAACTTCGGACGCGGCACAAAGAACCGCCGCCGGACCACGCCCACCTGGTTCTCGACCTGACCCTTCTCCCAGCCCGAGGCCGGGGTGCAGGCTACCGGGTCAACCAGGTAATGGCCGCACATCTGCTGGAACCGCCGGTTATAGGCGCGATCCTTGCCGACGAAGATCGCATCGACCGCCGTCTTCGCGTCCATTGTCCTCGGACCAATGGCGGACAATTCCCGCTGTCGTATATCCCCCGGGCGCAAGCTCCGCCGAAGAACGCGAACGCCTTGTCGTGGGCGTCGAACACCATCTCCTGGGTCTCGCGCGGATAGGCCCGCACGAACGGCATCCGGCTATGGCTCAAGCGCACATGCGCCACCTTCACCATCGTGGTGACGCCATCGATCAGGACAACCTCGTGGCTCCAGTCGAACTGATAGGCTTCCCCCGGATCGAAGCTCAGCGGCACATAGGCAGCGGCGGAAGCTTCCCGGGTCGCCTTCGACCAACTCGCCGCATAGCGCCGCACCGCATCATAACTGCCGTCATAACCCCGGTTGCGTAGCTCTTCATAAATCCGAACCAGGGTCAGCCGCTGGCGCTTGGGTTGCCGGTCATTCTCGGCCAGCATCTCATCCAGGTCGGACCGCCAGGGATCGATCTTGGGCCGGGGCTGGGTGGATCGGTCATAGCTGAACTCGGTCGCGCCCGACCGGACCACCTTGCGCACCGTGTTCCGTGATACCCGCAGCTCCCGGCAGATCTGCTTGATCGGCTTCCTCTGGATGAAATACGCCCGCCTGATCTTTGCAATCGTCTCCACAACCAACATCCCCAACTCGCTCCCTCATGCATCTGAGGAAGCATCAAAACAGAAATATCAGGGGGGTCACTTTTGGACGCCGATTACCCCAATATAGGGGTCAATCTTGCATGCCGTTCCACACTTCAAATCCCTTGGCGCTGCTTTGCTGGACGCCAAGAGCGATGGCGCGCCCTTGGATCAGGCGACAGAGCAAGCCTGCGGATGGGAGCGGCTTGAAGGCTTGGTTGCCACTGCTGCCGAGCTGACGGACACGATGGCCGCTGACCCCTTGGCGCATGTCGGCCAAGGCTACCACCGGTTCCGGCGCTATGCTCCGCGCATGCTGCGCGTGCTTGATATTCAGGCGGCGGGTGTCGCGGCACCCTTGTTGCAGGCGAGCACGCTGATCGCCGACGATGAGAGGCCCGAGATACCACCGGTTGGTTTCTTGCGGCACGGATCGAAATGGCATCGCCATCTGAATGCCCTGGAGGCAGACGGTCACCGGCTCTGGGAAGTGGCGGTGCTGTTCCACCTGCGGGATGCCTTCCGCTCAGGCGATATCTGGGTGCCTCATTCCCGGCGCTACAGCGATCTGAAGCAGGCTCTGGTTTCGGCCGAGACGGTGAAGGACATACCACGACTGGCCGTGCCGCTCGATCCGGAAGCCTGGCTTGCCGACCGCAAGGCACGCATGATCGATGGCCTGGCGCGGCTGGCCAAGGCGGCGCGTGCGGGGGCCATCCCCGGCGGGTCGATCGAGAACGGCATCCTGAAGGTCGATCGCCTCAGCGCAGCCGTGCCCGAAGAGGCGGACGAGCTGGTGCTCGATCTCTATGACCGGCTGCCCGCCATACGGATCACCGAACTGTTGCAAGAGGTCGATGCGGGGAATTGTCACGTTAACACGGGTCCGTTGGCAGCGTTGGATATTTTTCGTAGTTGCTACGCATGAGTACGACTGTCAGCTACAAGCGCCACCGTTTTCCGCCAGAGATCATCACGCACGCGGTTTGGCTTTATGTGCGTTTCAACCTCTCCCTACGCGAGGTCGAGGAAATGCTCCTGAACCGTGGCGTCGACGTTTCCTATGAGACGATCCGGCGTTGGGCGGCGAAATTTGCCCCTCAAATTGCCCGGAATTTGCGTCGACGCCAGGCCCGTCTCGGCGATATCTGGCATCTCGATGAGGTTGTGGTAACGATATCGGGGCGGAAGTTCTGGCTCTGGCGCGCGGTCGATCAGAACGGGCTTGTTCTGGAGGAAATCCTGCAATCCAGACGCGACAAGCGTGCCGCAAAGCGTCTTTTGAAGGCGCTGATCAAGCGGTTTGGCTCGCCCAAACGGATCGTCACAGACAAGCTGCGATCCTACGGAGCGGCCAAACGTGAAGTCGCATCCGGTCTCGAACATCGTTCCCACAAGGGCTTGAACAACAGGGCGGAAAACAGCCATCTACCGTTTCGAAAACGAGAGCGTTGCATGCAAGGATTTCGCTCTCCGGGCGGGTTGCAACGGTTTGTAGCCTGCCACACTGCCGTCCGAAACCGTTTCTCAGTTCCCGCCAGCCGCCGTTCCGCAAACGCAACACGCTATCATCGAATCGAAGCCTTCGACGCTTGGAAGGGCGCCGCGAGCATCTGACGCTCTAAAACAGGCCATTTCCTCGGCGCCAGCGAGTTAAGTTGACAACGCCCGACCGCGAAATGCCAGAGGCTCTGGCGGGTGCTTTGGTCGAGGCCTTGGGCGAGGACGGCGCACTGGGTGAGACGCCGGTGCTGAATTTCCGTTCCACCCCGGCGATCCGTCGTTATCTGGAGCGTGAGAACGTTGTCGAGCTGACCATGCGCGGCACGGCGACGCCGGACCACGTTATTCGGATCAAGCCCTTTGCTCTGGTTCTGGAGGCGGAAGACGACGCCTCGGCGATTTCGCGCAAGCTGGCCGATTATGCCGCGACCTACAAAGCCTATTTCGACCGCAACGCGCCGCAGGCCTCGGAGCCGAAGGTCATGCTCGACACGCTACCGCGTGCGGTGCTGGTGCCGGGCGTCGGGCTGTTCGGCGTCGGGGCCAATGACAAGGCCGCGACCATTGCGGGCGACTTGCTGGAACAGACCACCCGGATCGTGAACGCCGCCGAAGATTACGGACGCTTCGCGCCGATTTCGGAGCGGGAGCTGTTCGATATGGAATACTGGTCGCTGGAGCAGGCCAAGCTGAAGAAATAAGAGTGTCCTCCCACACTCTTGTGGCGCGACTGGTCCAACGGCTGGTCGCGCTGCGACCTTTGTGTTGACCCGTTCTCCGCGCGGCTCAGAAGAGGGCTGCGACGTCGTCGAACAGGGTTCGTGATCCCATCTGCCCGCCTTTGAGCATCACCGGAAGCCCGTCGAGGCGGGTCTCTTTGTGGTGGCCCAGACAGATGCAGGCGCCTTGGCCGAGGTCGCGCTGGAAGTCGAGCGCATCGAAGCTCATGCGCGCGACGATCCGGCTGGATGTATCGCCTCCTGCCAGACCCAGTGCCCGCAGGGGCATGAGGTCCGCCAGCTTTTGCACAAGATCGGCGCAGGCATCGGCCAGCGCATCGGGGCTGACGCCGTAATCCGCATCGTGCAGCAAGTGGACGAGCAGGTCGGCGTCGCCATGTTTCGACGCGATCCGCTGCGGCGTGTCGGGGTCGGCCAGCGCATCGGGCGTGAGCGCGACGGGGGTGAGCGTGGTAGTGGCCGCGATCTGGTCCGCCGTGACCGATGAGCGTGATCCGGCGAAGAGGAGCGTTCGGCCCTTGCGCGGGGCAGGGGCGAGGGGAGGGTCGCCGCCGAGGTAACCGCCCAGCACTTCGGCCACGGAACTTGCCCCGATCAGAAGTTTGCGCCCCGGGGTCCGCTCGAGTGCCGCGCCGATCCTGCGCTGGTCTTCGGCATCGATCGTGTCGAGCAGCGCCGGCGCCCGTGCCAGCCGCGCCGCGACGGTCTGGGGGTCGCGCAGGTCGGGGGCGGTGATCCGTTCGGAGAGGACCAGCCCCTGCGCGGCGAGATGCACGGCGAGATCGGCCTCGGTCATCGGGGTGACGGGATGGCGGGCCATGACCGGATGGCGGTCGATCCGGTGCACGATCCCGTCCGGTCCACGTGCAAACAGCGTGCCGAAGGCGCAGTAGCGCCCAAGGCCGGGTTGCCCGCCGATGACGGCGGTCACATCGGGGTGGAACATGTCGCGCAGCGCTTGGGCGACCGCGCCGATGGAGCCGGTGTCGGGGCTGCTGTCGAAGGTGGAGCAGACCTTGAAGTGGATGATCTCGGGCGCTTCGGCTTCGATCATCGGCCAGAGCTTGTTGAGGGTCTCGATCGCGCGCTCGGGTGTGAGCGAGCGCAGGTCGGTGGCGATCCCCAGCACATCCAGATCGACCTCGGGCGCGGTCGTCCCGGTGACGAGGCGCGTCCGCAACCCGCGCCGGGCATAGGCCGCGAGACTGTCGGAGGCGCCGGTGAAATCGTCCCCGACAAAAACGATCCGCGCGCCCATCAGCGTGACCCGAAAAAGTCCAGCGCGCGGGCGAGGGCTTTGTGGTCCTTGGCCGCGGTCGCAAGATCGGTGCCCGCAGCGTGCGCTGCATAGGCTTCGCGCAGCGACGCGATGCCGGCGGAGGGTCCGTCGGGATGGGCGAGGATGCCGCCGCCGCACATGAACATCAGGTCCGCGCTTTGCGAGGCATCCATGGCCGAGGGCAGGGTGCCCGCCCATTGGCCCGAGGAAAACGCAGGCATAACGCGGTCGTCCGCCCCGTCGGTCAGCGGCGCGAGACAGGCGCGGGCCGCTTCGGTCACCTCTTCGGCGCTGTCGACGAATTTGCCACCGATGCCGTGGACGTGCATGTGATCGACGCCTGCGAGGCGGAACAGGGTCTGATACGCTGGAAAGGCCATGCCGAGGGCGGGGTGGCGGCTCATCGCGCCGAAGCCGTTGCGGTGCGCGTGGATGGCAAGGTCGGTGTGGGTGCGCAGGCTTTCCATGCCCGACAACCCGCACCAGTTCAGCGAGGCCATGACCGAGGTGCCGCCGTGTTCGGCCACCAGATCGGCGTGACGGCGCATCGCGTCGACCTCGTCGGTGATGTTGAAAGCCATCATCACGCGGCGGCCCGAGCTGTCTTCGGCCCGTTTGATCGCGTCCATGACCAATGGCACACGCTGGGAAAGTGGGGCGATGTCGGGGTTGGCGCAGACCTCGTCGTCCTTGATGAAGTCCACCCCTGCGGCGCAGAGATCGGCGACCAGCGCCGCGATGGCTTCGGGCGTCATGCCAACGTTGGGTTTGATGATCGTGCCGAAGATCGGCCGCTCGGTGATGCCGAGGCTGGCGCGTGTCCCGGCGATCCCCTGCACCGGCATCGGAAAGCGGGCGCGATAGGCGGCGGGAACGGTGACGTTCATCAGCTTCAGGCCGGTGATCTCGCCGATGTCGTAGAGGTTGCCCGACACGGTCGCGGCCAGGGTCGGCAGGTTGCGCCCGATGTTGCCGGTCGGAAAAGCGATGCGCACGCGGGCGCGTTTGACCGGACCGGGGGCGCCTTTGCGGTCGATATAGGCCGAGGCGAGCGTCGGCGCGGGCATTTGGCCCAGCTCTTCGATGCTCAGCACTTCGGCAGCAGAACGCGCGCGCAACGCGTCGGTTTCGCCCGCAACGCGCACGAAGGTGCCCGAAGATTGCTCGCCCGCCATCATCGCGGCCACCTCGGCCACGGGAAACGGGGTCTCCAGCAGGTAGTCCGCGACGATCCGGTCCATGTCAGATTACCGACAGATCGGGGAAGGGCCGCACCGGATCGGTGCCGTCCCAATCGACCGAGGCCGCGCGGATCATGTCGAACATGCGCCCTTTCGGTCCCATCACCTCGGACAGTTCGATGCAGGTGCCGGGGTGGTGTTCTTCGGCGAAATAGACGAAGCGCCCGTTTTCGCCGACGCAGCCCGACATTTTCACGGTGAAGCCGCGGGCTTTCATCATGGCGAGATCGGCGTCGAAATCCTTGGTCCAGAAGGCGACGTGCTGTAGCCCGCGCAACCCCTTTTGCATATAGTCGCGATACATCGAAGGCACGTCGTTGCGGGTCTGGATCAGCTCGACCTGCATGTCGCCGGAATTGGCCAGCGCCACGGAATTGTGCGGCGCATAGGTTTCGCCGTCATAGGTGTAATCCTCGATCGGCACCTGCGGGTTATAGAACCACGGGCCGACGCCCATGACATCGGACCAGTGTTTCATGCCCTCTTCGATATCGTCCACGACGATACCCAACTGGCGGATCGGGCCGAGTAGATTGCTCATGCGCGCCTCATTTCATCAGGGTGGTGGGGAGCCATGTGGACAGCGCCGGAACGGCGGTGACGACAAGCAGGCTCAGAATAAGCGGAAGGAAAAAGGGCATCACGCCTGCGATCACGCGGGTGATGGGCATCTTCGTTATGATGGTGATCATGTAGAGCGACATGCCCACGGGCGGGGTCAGAAGTCCGATCATCAGGTTCAGGACAAAGACGATCCCGAGTTGCAGAGGATCGACCCCGGCCATCGTCAGTGCGGGCGCGACGATGGGGGCGATGATCAGGATCGCGGCGATGGATTCGAGGATCATGCCGACGACCAGCAACAGGATGTTCACCAAAAGAAGCAGCACCAGCGGGTTTTCGGAGAGGCCGAGCAAGAGCCCCGAGACTTTCATCGGCACCTGATCGAGCGTCAGAACCCAAGCAAAGAGCGCCGCAGTCGCCACCACGAACAGGATGTTGGCCGTGGCGGTGGTGGTTTCGCGGAGCGCGGTGATAAACCCCCGAAGCGACAGGCTGCGGTAGATGAAAATGCCGATCAGCGTGGCGTATGCGACGGTGACGCCCGCGACCTCGGTGGGGCCGAAATAACCCGACATCAGCCCGCCGATCAGAAGCACGGGGGCGAGGAGGGCCGGAAAGGAAATGATCGCTTTCTTGGCCACGTCCGCCGGGCGGGCCGCGATGTCGTCGCGGGGCAGAGATTTGGCGCGGGCGACGATGGCGACCTGGATCATCAGAAAGGCGGTCAGAAGCAGGGCAGGGACGATGCCTGCGAGCAGCAGTTGCACCGCCGAGACATTGGCGACGCTGGCGTAGATGATGATTGGGATAGAGGGCGGAAAGATCGGGCCGATGGTGGCGGCGGCGACAGTCAGGCCGGAGGCGAACTCAGGGCGGTAGCCCTGCCGTGTCATCTGGTCGATCTGGATTTTACCCAGAGCGCCGATGTCGGCGAGCGCCGCACCCGAGACGCCCGAAAAGATCAGCGACACGAGGATCGAGACCTGGGCCACCGCGCCACGGATGCGGCCCAGCACCATGCGCACGAGGTCGAAGAGATGTGTGGTCACGCCGGTCGCGTTCAGAAGCGAAGCGGCGAAGATAAAGAGCGGCACGGCAAGAAGGGGCGAACTGTCTAGCGCGTTCAGGCTGCGTTGCGCGAGCACCGAGATTGGCAACCCCTGTGTCACGATCACCACCGCCGAGGACAGGCCGAGGCAGACCGCGATGGGCGCGCCCGCGACGAGCAGGACGACGAAGAGGGTCAAGAGCAGGGCGGTCATGTGGTCTCCAGCGCCTCTTGGTCCGAGGTCGCGCCGTAGGGGGCCGAGGGGGATTTGCCGCGCAGGGTCGCGATGATGCGCTCGGCTGCGACCAGCGTTAGGAACAGCGATCCCGTCAGGGCGAGCGAGTAGTAGAACCAGTTTGGCACCCGCATGGCCGGGGTCAGGAATTTACCGGCGCGGGGCAGGAATTCGGCGAAGCTCCACAACAGGAGCACACCGAAGGCCAGCGTGGCGATGTCGGCCAGAAGGGCGAGCCAGCGCGCGGGGCGCTTGCCCAAGAGGTCGGGCAAGAGCGTCACCGAGACCAGAACTTGTCGCCCGGCGAGCGCAGGCACGGACAGGAACACCAGACCGATGCCGGAAAACCGTGCCAGTTCGTCGGCCCACGGCAGCCCCATGTCGAAGAAATTCCGCGCCGCCACCTGCAAGACCACGAGGCTCGCCATGAGGGCGAGCAGGGTGAGGCCAAGCCCCACCCCGAACCCCGCGACCCGCCCGAGAGCGGCGCGAAGGGAGGATACCTCCCGCGGCATCAACCGATGGCCGCGATCTTGCTGTAGAGCTCGCCGTATTCGGCGCCGAAACGCTCGTCGACCAGTTTGGAGACGCCGTCGCGGAAGCCCGCGATGTCGAGGCCGTCCTCTTCGCCGATCACGGTCATGCCGAGGTCGCGAAGCTGCTGGGTTTCGCCGGCTTCGTTGTCGAGAATGGCGTTGGTCGCTTTCTCGCGGGTCTGGCTGGCGGCTTCGCGCACGGCGTCCTGTTCGGTGGCCGACATGCCCTGCCAGACGTCTTCGTTCATCACGACCACTTCGGCGTTCGACATATGGCCGGTGAGCATGAGGTGGCTTTGCACTTCGTAGAGCTTCACGTTCAGCACCACGTTGACGGGGTTTTCCTGACCCTGCACGACGCCGGTGGCCAGCGCGGTGGGCACTTCGGACCAGTCGACCGGCACCGCGACAGCGCCCATGCCTTCGACGGCGGTGGTGTAGATCGGGAAGGGCACGGCGCGGATCTTGGTGCCTTCGAGGTCGGCCGGTCCCATGACCGCCTTGCTACAGGTCAGGTTCCGGCGACCGAAGTAGTGGGCATAGATCACGCGCACGTTGGCGGCGTCGATCAGGCCCGCGTTCAGTTCCTGCATCACCGGGCTTTCCACGTCGGTCACGGCCATCAGGTGGTCGATGTCGCGATAGAGATAGGGCGTGTCGAGGGCCGCGAAGGGTTGGTAGAGTGAGCCGAGCGCGCCGGCGGTGTTGTGCGAAAAGGCAATGGTCCCGAGCGAGACGGCTTCGGCGAGTTCCTGAAGCTTGCCGAGCTGCGAGTTCGGGAACACCTGCACGTCGAGGTCGCCGCCCGAAGTTTGGCCGAGCGCTTCGGCGAACCAGTCGGCCTGAGCCCCGGCGACCGAGGCGACTTCGTTGTTGTGACCGTAGCGCAGCGTGGTTTGGGCCAGCGCGGGACGGGCGACCAAGGGGGCGGCAAGGGCCGCGCCGCCAAGGGCAAGCACCGAGCGGCGGTTCAGATTGAACGAATTTTTCATCTCTCTCCTCCCAGAGTTAATGACGTGTTTTGAGGGATGGCTTTCCGAAACCGACGCGATCCCTCCCAAAACACGGCGGCTTTGACGGATGGTAGGGATTTGGAGCATGATTGGTCCAGAGAATTGAAATGATGGGTTTTGAGGGGTTGCATCATGCCTGATAGTGGGAACAGACCGCTTTTGATGGATATTGCCGCTCGCGCAGGCGTGTCGATGGCGACGGTGGACCGTGTCATCAACCGGCGCAAGGGCGTCGCTGAGCGCACCCGGCAACGGGTGCTGGAGGCGGCGCGGGCCGTTGGCTATCTGGGCGATGACGAAGCCGTGCATATCGGGGCGGCGCGCCCGATGAATGTGACCGTTCTGCTGCCGTCCGGCACCAATCCCTATCTGCGGCTTCTGGGCGACCGGTTGCGCGCGCGGGTCGGACGGTCGGGGGCGACCGATCCGTTCCTGAGGTGCTTTTTCATCGACAGCTTCGATGCGGGCGCACTGGCCGAAGCGCTGCGCAAGAACGCGGGCTGGGCCGATGGCATCGCCTTTTTCGCGATCGAGCATCCCGAGGTGCGGGCCGCCGCCGCCGAGGTCGCGGCGCAGGGCACGCGGCTGGTCACCATCGTGTCGAACCTTGGAGAGCGGGCAGGGGTGGCGCATGTCGGGTTGGACAACCACGCGGTCGGGCGCACCGGGGGGCTGTTGGTCGGGCGGCTTGCCGGGCGAGGCGAGGGCGCGGTGGCGCTGGTCGCGGGCAGTCGCAACTACCGCGCCCACAGTGAACGCGAGGCGGGGTTCCTGAGCGTGATCGACGAGATGTTTCCCGGCCTGCGGCTGGTCGGGCTGCGCGAGGGACATGACGACGCGGGCGAGAATTACCGCCATACGCTTGCGCTGGTCGAACAGGAGCCAGAGCTGGTCGGCATCTATAATGTCGGTGGATCGTCGGGCGGGATCACGCGGGCCCTGCGCGAACTGGGGCGCGAGGACGTGGTGTTCGTGGGTCACGGGCTGACGCCCGACACCCGCCGCGCGCTGTTGGACGGGACGATGGATGCGGTGTTCGATCAGGATCCCGACGTGCTGATCGACCGAGCGATCCGGACCTTGGCCGAACCGGAGGTACCGCCCGAGCCACTGAAGCTGGATATATACTTCAAGGAAAACCTTCCCTGATAAATATACGAAACAGGTTAATCCGTTGCCGAAAAATTATTTCACGACCCGGATAGAAAACGGCGTTCATTCGCGATAGGGAACCCCGTCACGATTTTTCGTAACGTGTTACCAATTCTGGGAGTCCACCATGAAAATTACCGGAAAACTCGCTCTGCTCGCGAGTGCCTTTACTGCCATCGCGATCAGCGGCCCCGCGTTCGCGCAGATCGAAGAAACCAACCTGCGCCTTGCGCATGTTGTGAACGAACAGGACGGGTTCCACGCCGCCGCGACCAAGTTTCAGGAACTGGTCTCGGAGCGTTCCGACGGTCAGATCAACGTCGAGATTTTCCCGAACGCCACGCTGGGCGACGAGCGCACGCTGCTTGAGGGGATGCAGATCGGCACCATCGACATGGGTGTGATCACAAACGGTCCGGTGTCGAACTTCCTCGAAGACATCGCCGTGTTCGAAATGCCGTTCCTGTTCCCCTCGGCCGAGAAAGCCTATGAGGTGCTCGACGGTGAAATCGGTCAGGAGCTTCTCGACCGTCTGTCGGAAGTGAACCTGAAGGGTCTGGCCTATGCCGAGCGCGGGTTCCGCAACCTCACCAACTCGGACCGCGCGATCAACACGCCTGCGGATATTGAAGGGCTGAAGGTGCGGGTCATGGAAAACCCCGTTTACATCGACACCTTCCGCGAGCTTGGCGCCGACGCTATTCCGATGGCTTGGACCGAAGCGCTGACCGCAATGCAGCAGGGCACCATTGACGGGCAGGAAAACCCGGTCGGCGTCGTGCATTCGTTCAAGCTGAACGAAACCCAGACCAACATGACCATGACGCGCCACACCTATGCGCCGGCGATCATCGTGATGAGCCTGCCGGTCTGGAGCGGTCTGTCTGAAGAAGCGCAAGAGATCATCGCCGATGCCGCACAGGAAGCTGCTGAGTACGAGCGTCAGCTGAACGCCGATCTCGAAGCCGAGCAACTGGCAGAGCTGCGCGCCTCGGGCATGGAAGTTATCGACGATGCAGACCTGTCCGCGTTCTCGGAAGCGGTGGCTCCGGTCTATGAGAAATACGGCGAGCGTTTCGGTGATTACCTGCCGCGCATTCAGGATGCGCTAAAGTAAGATGCTGGGCGCGCTGAACCGGTTGGACCGCATCCTGGGTGCGGTGCTGGGCCCAGTCGTGGTGGCGGGGATGGTCGCTTTGACCGCCGTCATCACGCTTCAGATCGTGTCGCGCGTGTTCTTCACCTCGGTCTCCTGGACCGAGGAGGTGGCGCGATTCCTTCTGATCTGGATCACCTTTCTCGGCGCGTCTCTCGCCTATCAACAGGGGCGGCATATCGCGGTGCAATTGCTACGCGACTCGCTGCCCCACACCCTGCGCCGGATCGTGACCGGCGCGGGTATCCTCGTCGCCTTGGCGTTTCTTGCGACGCTGACGTGGATCGGCTGGACCTATATGAACCTGCAAAGTTTCCAGAGGTCGCCGTCGCTGCGCATTCCGATGAATTACATCTATCTCGTGATGCCCGTGGCAGGGGCGTTGATGGCGGTGCTGTCGGTGATCGACCTCGTGCGGCTGATCGCGGGCGCGCCGATGCGCGATGACCGGGCGCCGGAGGACGCGCCATGACACTCGTGCTTGGGCTGCTTTTCGTTCTGTTTCTCTTGATGGGGCTTCCGATCGCCTTCGTGATCGGTGCCTCGACCATGGCCGCGCTGAATGCGGGTAACGTGCCCTTGATGGTGGTGCCGCAACAGATGTTCGCGGGCATCAACAGTTTCGCGCTTGTCGCCGTGCCGATGTTCGTGCTGGCCGGAGACATTCTGGCGCAGGGTGAGATCTCCAAACGCCTGATCGCCTTTGCCGATGCGATGCTCGGCTTCATCAAGGGCGGGCTTTCGGTTGTCTCGGTCCTAGCCGGGGTTTTCTTCGCCGCGATTTCCGGGTCGGGCGCGGCCACGACGGCGGCGGTGGGGGCGAGCCTCGTCCCCGAACTCAAGCGCAAGGGCTATGACCCGGCCTCGGCCGCCTCGCTGATCGCGGCGGCGGGCACCATCGGGGTGGTGATCCCGCCTTCGGTTCCGATGATCATCTACGCGGTGATCGCACAGGAATCGGTGAAGAGCCTGTTCTTGGCGGGCTTCGTGCCGGGGATCGCCATGGGGCTGGGTCTGATGATCATCGCGGTCATTCAGGGCTATCGCCGGGCCTATCCCAGCGGCACGGCGTTGTCGGTCAGAACCATCGCGCGCACGTTCCTGTCGGCCAGCTGGGGGCTGATGGCTCCGGTCATCATTCTGGGCGGCATCTTTTCGGGCGTCTTCACGCCAAGCGAAGCGGCGGTCGTCGCGGTGAACTATGCCGTGCTCGTTTCGCTTTTCATCTACCGCGATCTCACGCTGAAGGGGCTTTATCAGATCATCCTGCGGGCCGGGGTCACGACGGCGGTGATCCTGTTCGTGATCGCCGCGTCCTCGGTTCTGAGCTGGGCGCTGGCAAGCTGGCAGGTGCCCAACGCCATCGCGACCTTCGCGCTGTCGCTGTCGGACAGCATCTTCGTGCTGCTTCTGGTGGTGATGGTCCTGATCCTCGTGACCGGCATTTTTCTGGAAACCGCGAGCGCGCTTATCATCCTGACGCCGATGCTGCTGCCTCTGGCGGCGCAGCTTGGCATCGATACGGTGCATTTCGGGATCATCATCGTCGTCGGTCTGGCCATCGGGATGGTGACGCCACCGGTTGCGATCAACCTGTTCGTGGCCTCGTCGGTGACGGACCAACCAGTCGAACGGATCGCGCGCGCCGTGGTGCCATACCTGATCGTACTGATCGTGGTTTACCTACTGATCGCCTATCTGCCGCTGCTCTTCGGGTGGTAGGTGCGCGGGTGCTTGGGCTTTGGTTCTAGAGCGTCATTAGCCGCATTGCCGCCTGTATCATCAGGATGCTTGTTGCACGGGATCTTTACGTCTTGGTAGTTTGAACGATGACGACATCAATAACATGAGCGCGTTCCCGTGTTCGGGGCGATTCACGGTGATCTCGCGGCTAAGGGCGGTGCTCTCGTCGACGCCCGTCGGCACGTGCATCCCCCCCGAACGTATGCTCGGGGGGGATGGGCAGGGCGTCAGAGCGCCGCGTCCATGCGGGAGAAGAAGGGGGACAGGGTGCCCATCGCGTCGAGGTAAGTGTCGAGGTAAGGCGTGTAGCGTGCCGTAACGTCGGGCCGTGCCTTGGTGCTGTCCGTCGACAATTCCGAGAACGACCGCGCCGAGGCGGCGATGTCGGGGAAAAGGCCGGCGGCGTGGCCTGCGACCAGTGCTGCGCCCAAAGTGCCGAATTCCTCGCGGGGCAAGCGGCTGTAGTTGATGCCGAGAACGTCCGCCTTGATCTGCCGGAACAGTTCGCTTCGGGCGCCGCCGCCGATGTTCAGCGCGAATTTGGGGTTGTAATCCGGCGCGAGCTCGCGCACGGCGCGCATGTAGACACCGTATTCGTAAGCGATGCTCTCCATCATGGCACGGACCATATGCGCTTTGCCATGCCGCCACGTGAGGCCCAGAAACGCGCCGCGCATGGTCGGATCGTTCGGGGTGTTGCGGCCGGACAGGTGCGGCAGGAACAGAAGCTTCTCGGACCCGGGTTCGATTTCCTCGGCTTCGCGGGCGAGAGCGTCGTACGGGTCGTGGCCGTCCGCTTCCCAAGCTGCCTTTTCGAGCGGCGAGACATGGTCGCGGAACCATCTGAGGTTCAGCCCGCCGCCGGCGACATAGGCCATGGGGAACCACAGGCCAGGCACCACGTGGGGACAGGTCATGAGGCAGCGATAGGCCGTATCAGTGCCGAAGTTGTCGATCACGGTCGAGAACACCGAAGCGGTGCCGGACACATCGAACACCACGCCGGGGTCCACGAGACCCGCGCCAAGCACGTTGGCCGACTGGTCACCGCAGCCCGCCGCGATGGGCGTGCCATCGGCGAGGCCGCAAAGCGCCGCCTCGTCCTCGGTCACATGGCCGATGATGTCCCACGGTTCGACGATCTTGGGCAGCTTCTCGTTGGTCAGGTCGAAACGCGACAGAAGCTCTTCGTTCCAAGTGAAGCTCTCGCCGGAGCCGAAGCCGGAAAACACGATATAGGTTCGGTCCATGAAGGCGTCGTCGCCCGTCAGCCCGCCGAGCCGCCCTGCGCAATAGGCGGCGGGCTGGATAAAGGCGTGAATGCGGTCCCAGACCTCGGGCCGGTCGCGCCAGTACAGGATTTTCGGCGCGTGGTTGAAGGCAAGCCCCATGCCGCAGGTCTTGATGATATCGGTTTCATGCGGGCGCAGCTCGTCGAGATAAGGCGCGCAACGGGTGTCGAGCCAGCTGTCGTAATGCGTGACCGGCGACCAGTCGCGGTCGATCGCCATGATGCCCGCCATCTGCCCGTCGAGCGCGACACAGGCGATGCGGTCGGGCGCGAGGCCGGAGGAGGCCATGGCGGAGTTGATCGTGCGGCGCACGCTGCCCAGAATTTCGTCGGGATCCTGTTCGACCTGCCCGGGTCCGGGGTAGGTCAGGATGCTTTCCTCGAAGGCATCCGCCACCAGCGTGCCGTTCGTGTCGTATATGCCGGTCTTGGTGCCGGTGGTGCCGATGTCGATACCGATGACATGGTCTTTCATGGGGTTTCCTCCCTAGGTCTTGTCAGCCGCGCAGCGGGGCTTCGTCGGATACCGTCAGCGGGCCGGTGAGCGGCGTGAGCGGACGGTCCGGCGCGTGTGGATAGACGACGATCTTGCCCGACACGGCCCCGTCGGTGACGGCGCGCAGCGCATCGGGCAGGGCGGTGAGGCCCACGGTCGCCTTGAGATTGTCGAGGAGCGAAAGCTCGCCCGTCGTGACGCGGCGCAGCACGTCCTGCATGTCGCCGGTGGTGCAGCCGGTCGAGCCGGTGAGGCGCAGGCCGCTTGTCGCGATGGACGCGAGGTCGAGTGCGATGGTTTCGCCATAGGGCATGCCCGCGAAGACCGACAAAAGCCCGTCGGGGGCTAGAAGATCCGCCGCGCGTTCGACGGCTTGGGCGAGGGGGGCGACGACGGTGATGTCGTCGAACCCGTCGGGTGCGTGCTCAGCGGCGGCGGTTTCCAGTGCGCCGTCCTCGATCACGATCAGGGTGCGGCCGTTCGCCTGTGCGAGCGGCGCGAAATCGGCGCGCAGGTCGTCGAGGCGTTTGCCTTTGCGCGAGGTGGCGATGACCACCTTGGGGCCATCGTGCATCTGGAGCAGCCGGTGGACGTGGATGCGCCCCATCGCGCCGCCCGCGCCATAGACCAGTGCGGTGCCACCCGCGCGCAGATCGAAGCGCTGGCGGTCGGGGTCGAGCGCGGTGAGCACGTCGGTTTGGTCCGTGCCGGTGAAAGCGAGCGCGTTGTAGTGGACGCGGGCCGGATCGATGCGGGACGGCGTTTCGCCGGCCGTTTGGCGGGCCTGAAGCAGCATTCCGCCCGTGGCGAGACGTGCGGCAAGGTCCGTGAGCGTCTCGGCGTCCAGATCGCCCAATGCGATGATGTCGTCAAAGGTGGTGTCGCCGAGATCGCCAAGCGCGACCGAGGATGGGGCAGGGGTGGCGAGGAGGCCGTCCGGCACCTCACCCACACAGGTCACGCCACCCGCCCAGTCAAGCGGGCGGCTGGCGTGGAAATCACCGGCGTTCGGACCGGCGACGATCAGAGCGCTTCCGGTCGGGTCCAAATCCTGCCGCACGTTCGGGCGCCATGCGCGTTCGACGCAGCCATAAGGTTCTAACAAGGCGATTTCGGCGGCTGTCAGGGTCTCGGGCACCTCGAACACGTAAGGCGCCGCCGGATCGAGCGCGCGCGTGTCGAGCGTGATGTATTGCGCGAAACCGCCGGGGAGATCCATGCCAATGATCGCGCGTTTGCCGTCGATCTTCATGGCAGGTTGCAGGCCGAGACGCAGCCCCGCGGGATAGGTCGCGGACATGTCGGCACCGGAAGCGACGACGCGCAGGCAGACTTCGTGGCCCAGCACGGTTTTCGCGGGTGTCGCACCGGTCGCGACGAAAAGCGGATGACGCTCGCCCATGCGGATGACCTTGATGTCCGAGGAGCAGATCGAGGCGGCTTCGACACGGACCACCACCTCATCCGGTGCGGGATCGGGGATGGGGGCGACCTGCGGCGTGGCCGCCAGAAGATCGTCTAGTGTCTCGCCCTGATAGGGCCAGTGCAGGTTGGTGGCACCGGTTATCGGTTCGGGGTCGGGAAGTGGGGCGAAGTGCTTAGCGCCGGTCATCGTCATGTGCGATCCTTCTGCTCGTCTTGATGTGGGGGTCGCCACGGCTGAGGTGGTCGAGCGCGCGGTCGTAATCGAGCACGGCGGTCAGCGAATAAAGTGCGTCCACGGCGAGAAGCTGGCCGTATTTGGCGACCATGCTTTCATAGAGCGGCTCGCCGCCTGCGGGTTCGTAAGCCGAGGGGGTAGCGAGCGTGAGATCGGCCAGCTTCGCCAGCGGCGATTCAGGGTAGGAGGTGATGGCGATGGCCGGAAGCCCGCTGTTGCGGGCGGCCTGTGTCGCCTCGACCGTCTGCGCGGTGCGGCCTGAATCGCTGATCGCGATGACAAGCGCATCCTTGGGCAGTGAGGCGGCCAGAATGGTCTGGTTGTTCCGGTCCTGATGGAACATCGCGGGGATGCCCATGCGCCCGAAGCGTACCACGCCGCTTTCGGCAGCGAGACAAGAGGAACCGGCAGCGAGGAACAGGACCGGTCCGGCGTTCACGATCATCCGCGCCGCTCGTTCCAGAGCGTCGGGGTCGAGCGTGGCGAGGCCGGAGCGGGCCACGTCGATCTGGCGGTGTGCGATCTTGGACAGGATGGTTTCGGCGGTGTCGGTGCGTCCGATGTTGTCATAGACGCCCTGCGGCATCGCGGGCTGTCCTTCGGAGGGATCGCCGGGGCTGGTTTCGGCCAGCCGCAGCACGAAGTCGCGGTAGTTCTCAAGCCCGATGCCGCGCACGAAGCGGCTGATTGAGGCCTCAGAAACGCCGGAGTGGGTCGCCAGTTGCCGCAGGTTCATGCGGCGCACCTTGTCGGGGTTCGCGAGAACGGCATCGGCCACGGTCTGAAGCGTCGGCTTCAGGTTTCCGTGCACCGCGCGGATGTGCTCGAGAATCGTTATCTGTCCGGCCATCGGCCCTTGTCCTCCCATCGTCCTTCGGGATTCCCCGAAGCGGTTTCGCTGGTCGTCGCCACACCTCCTTGTGGCGGCGGGCGGATCGACCGGTCTGGAAACCTGTCTTAGCCGACTGCCCGCGAAACTGCTGTGAAAATAACATTCACAAAAAGTAAAAGACAAGAAAAGAAATTTCTAGACGGGAGCGATTCGCGTTGCTACGGTCGGCTCCACGAGATGATTTCCGGCACCGGAGGACCGCGACCACTTTGGGTTGCGGAGGGCAGGAGGTCGTCAGTTTATGGGAGGTTAAATCTATGAAATATCTCAATAAAACTCGTACACTCGTGGCTGGCACACTGCTTGCGTCCGTGGCTGCGGCGCCGCTGATGGCGCAGGATGGCGAGGCGCGCACCTACATCTACGCATCGCAGCTTCAGGGCCACCCCTACCTGCTCGATAGCCTTCTGGGCATGTCCTATGCCGAGGGCAAGTTCGGTGTGACGGTCGAGCCGATCGGGCCGCAGGGCTGGGATCCGGTCGCGGGTGCCGAAGCGGTCGAACAGGCCATCGCGCGTGAGCCCGACGGCATCATCACCACCCTGTGGGAGCCGGGTGCGGTTCCGGGCATCAAGCGGGCAATGGAGCAGGGTATTCCAGTCATCGTGATCGAAGCCGCGACACCGGATAACGGTGCGCTGACCTTCATCGGTCTCGACAACTACGAAGCCGGAGTGGATACCGCGAAAGAGCTGATCGAACGGGGCGGCAATTCCGGCAGCTACGTGGCTTCGGGCAACTGGGGTGCGTCGAACACAGACGCCAAGTTCCAGGGTCTCGTCGATTACCTCGACGCCAACTCCGACTGGGAGCTTGCGGGCCGGATCGACGACAAGGCGACGACCTCGACCGCCATCGACGCGGCCAAGACCATGTTCAACACCTATCCGGACATCACCGCTGTTGTCGGGCTCGACAGTTCGTCGGGCACGGGCATCTGTCTGGCGGCGGAAGAGCTTGATATCGATATCGAACCGCTCACCGTCATCGTGCACGACCGCGAAGATCCGGTGCTTGAGTGCATCGAATACGGCGCCATCGACGCGACCATCGTGAACAAGACCGCGCTTCAGGCCTATATGGCCGTGCAGATGCTGGAGGCTTACAACGACACCTCCGTCGGTCTGGCAGATGTTCCGATCTCGGCCAACAACTCCGAGGCCGGTGTGACGCCGTTCCCCTCGGTCATGTACATGGGCACCGAGGTTATCGATGGCGACAACATCGAACACTTCATGCGTGACAGTCTTCCTGAACTGAACTGAGTGCGCATCGGCGGCGGCGGGCCCGAGCGGCCCGCCCCGTCACTTTTCTCCGAATTTGACGAACGGGAGTGCGGCCGATGGAAGCCCCTATTCTAGACGTATCCGGCATCAGCAAGAGCTATGGCGCGGTGCAGGCGTTGAGCGACGTCAGCTTTCGCGTCGCACCGGGTGAGGTTCACGCGATCCTTGGCGAGAACGGCGCGGGCAAGTCCACGACGCTGAAGATCATCAAGGGCGAGTTGACCCCTGACGTTGGGCAGGTGTCGCTGCGCGGCAAGGTCGTGGATGCGGCCGAGCGGGCGGTCGGTGACATCGAGATGGTCCATCAGGAACTCACCGTGTTCGAGAACATGTCGGTGGCCGAAAACATCTTTGCGGGGGACATGCCGCGCAAGGGCGGGCGCATCGACTTCAAGAAAATGCACGCCCGTGCTGCCGAGTTGCTGGCGCTGTTCGGGCTGAACGTGGACACGCGGGAAATCGTGTCGCAGCTCACGCCGGGGCAGCAGCAGATCGTCGAGATCCTGCGCGCCGTCGAGCGCGAGCCAGGGGTGTTGATCCTCGACGAGCCGACATCGGGTCTGAACAACCGCGAGGCCGAGGTGCTTCTGGACCTTATCAAGCAGCTTCGGGCGACGGGGCAGAGCATTCTGTACGTTTCTCACCGGTTGCAGGAGGTGCTCGACATTGCCGACCACATCACGGTTCTGCGCGACGGGAAATTCGTCGAGACGCTGGTGAACCGGAACCTCGATGAGGACGCGCTGATCGCGCGGATGGTGGGCCGCGAGCTGGGCAACGAACGTCGGGGCCACGGCGGCACGCGCGGGGCGGTTGCGCTGGAGCTGTCCGGTCTCGGACAGGATGGCGCGTTCGACGCCGTGTCGCTGTCGCTTCATGAAGGCGAGATCGTCGGGGTCTTCGGGCTGGAAGGGTCCGGTGCCGAGGAGTTGAGCGAGGCCATGTTCGGGCTCATTCCGGCAGGACAGGGCGAGATGCGGCTGTTCGGAGAGCGTGTTGCCCATCCGTCGCCCACCACCCTGATGCGGGCGGGCATGTCGTATCTGCCCGCGAACCGGAAGGAAGCCGGTCTCTATATGGAACGGTCGATTGCCGACAACGTCGCGGCCCCCGTGCTGGACCGCTTGTCGCGCCGCGGCATGGTCGACGGGCGGGCGGTCGAGGATCTGGCCCATGACAGCGTGCGCCAGTTCGCGATCCGCGTGTCGGGTATCGGGGACACGCCGCAGCAATTGTCGGGCGGCAACCAGCAAAAGGTCATGGTTTCCGCCTGTCTGGCCAATGCGCCCAAAGTCATCGTGATGAACGAACCGACGCGGGGCGTCGATGTGGGGGCCAAGGCCGAGGTCCACGAGGTCGTGCGCGCCGAGGCCGAAGCGGGCCATGCGGTCGCCGTCTTTTCATCCGACCTGCCGGAGCTTTTGCGGCTGGCCGACCGGATCGTGGTGATGCGGTCGCGCCGGATGGTGGGCGAGGTCGGGGCCGGAACGATGGGCGAAGAAGCCGTGATGGCATTGGCGGCTGGCAGTGCCTGAGAGGAGTGAGGAAACCATGAGTGCATCCGAAAACGTGGATCAGGGTCTGACGCGCGACGCCGGCAAAGGCACCGCGCGCGGCAAGGGATCGGGCGCGGGGAAGTTCGGGGGCAATGCGCTCCCCCTTGCGATGGTGACGTTCACGATCATCGCCTTGCTGGCGCTGACGCAGCCGAATTTCGCGACCTATCAAAACATCAATTCGATCCTCTTCGGGGTCTCGATCGAGTTTCTGGCCATCATCGGGTTCACTTACGTGATGGTTATGCGGGAGATCGACCTCTCGGTCGGCTCGGTGTTCGCGCTGACCGGCACTTTGACGGGCGCTTTGCTTATCAATGACTGGGGTCTTTTCCCCGCCGCTCTCGTGGCGCTTGGCGCGGCCGGACTGGTCGGGCTACTCAACGGTCTGCTGGTCGTGCGGTTCGGGATCAATTCGCTGATGCTGACCATCGGCACCATGCTTCTGGTGCGCGGCCTGTCCAATGTGCTGGCCAACGATCTGGGCGGGCGCACCTATCCGCGGGAGTTCCGGTCGCTGGCGCGCACCGATCTTTTCGATATCCGGATCACCATCGTGATCATGGTCGTGATGGTTCTGCTGGCGTGGGTATTCCAGCGCCGCTTCGGGCTTTATCGCAAGATGTGTTTCATCGGGGAGAACATGAAATCGGCTGCCGTTCACGGCATCCATGTGGGCCGGATCAAGGTGCTGGCTTTCGTCGCAAGTGCGATGACGGCGGGCTTGGGCGGCATCTTTACCGCCAGCCGGATCACGCATGCCGACGTGCGGATGGGCCTTGGGCTTGAATTCGTCATGGTGACGGCGGCGATCATCGGGGGGGCCAGTCTTTATGGCGGGCGCGGTGATCTGCGCGGCTCCGCGCTTGGTCTTCTGCTGCTCGCCGTCGTTCTGAACGGAATGATCATGTTCGACATCGAACCCGTGTTCCAGCAATTCGTCATCGGTGCGCTTCTGATCGCGACCGTGACCTTCGACACGCTTTTGAACCGCCGCGCCAGCTGACGCGGGCCGAGTGACTGAGGGAGGATAGAACCCATGAGCACACGCAAGACAGGCTTTCTGAGAGCCGCGCGGCTGGAGCAGGAGACGGTGACATTCGGGGCGGTGGTGCTTCTGGCGCTGGTCCTGTCCATCGTCAGCGCCTCGTTCCTGAACGGCAACAACCTTGCCTCGCTTCAGACCGCCATTGCGCCGAACCTGATCGTCGCGACGGGGATGATGACGCTATTTATGATCGGGCGCTTCGATCTGTCGGTCGGCGCGGTCATGGGCTTGGCGGGGATCGCCACGGCGATGGCGTTTTCCGCCGGTGCGCCGGTGTGGCTTGCCATGGCTGCGGGGCTGGCCGTCGGCGTCGGGATCGGGGCCTTTAACGGTGCCTTTGTCGCGGTGCTGGGGATCAACCACCTGATCGTCACGCTTGGCGTGCTTTACATGACGCGGGGCGTGATCGAGGTTGTGATGTCGGGTCAGAAGCTGGCTGGTTTTACCGGCTTTCCCGAAGGCTTCGGCGCGCTGGGGCGCTTTGAGATGGGCGGCTTTTACGGGCTCTTCGCCTTTGCCGTTCTGCTGGTGATCGGGATGGAGGCTTTCTTCCGCCTGAGCGCAGGTGGCCGGCGTCTGGTCTTTCTCGGGGGAAATCCGCAGGCGGCCTCGTCCATCGGGATCGACAAGCGGAAGGTCGAGTTCTGGTGCTTCGTGTTGTCGGGGTTCCTTGCAGCGCTTGCCGGCATCCTGATGACTGCGCGGGTCGGTATGGCGAACCGGTATATGGGCGAAGGGCTGGAGATGCAGATTTTCATCGCCTGCCTGATCGGCGGCGGTTCGATTGCGGGGGGTAAGGGATCTTACCTGGGCGCGTTTCTCGGGGTGGTTTTCATCTCGTTCATGAACAACGCCTTCAACCTTCTGTCCGTCCCGTCCGAGTGGCAATCGGTCGTGATCGGCGCGGTGCTGGTGCTCGTGGTGTCCATCGACGGGATCATGGTGCTGCGCAAGAGCGGGCGGCCGTGGCGCGATATCCTTGGCCTGCCGTCACTGCGGCGCGTGGGGTAGGGGCGCGCGAAGGCGAAAGTGCGAAATCCCGCGCGTTCCGGCGGAATAGGCATGGAATGCGCGGTCATGATCTATCGGTTCGCGGAATTAACGCACAAATCCACATGTAACGCCGACGGAAGGTCGGTTTCGGCATCACGTTGGCTGGTGATCTGTACACCCCTGAGGGCAGGCCCCTTCGCTGCGATTGAGGTCAGCGGACCGTTCGGCGCGGTCAAAGAGCAATCCTCGGGCCTGCACGCGCAGATGCTGGCCGAGCGTGGCTTCGCCTCGCTGGCGTTCGATCCGTCGTTCACTGGTGAAAGCGGCGGTAGCCCCCGTGATCGGGCCTCGCCCGACATCAACCGAAAACTTCATGGCGGCGGTCGATGATCTCGGCCTGCTGGACAGTGTGCGCCGTGACCGGATCGGTATTCTGGGGATCTGCGGCTTTGGTGGCATGGGCTTGAATGCTGCTGCTGCCGACAAGCGGGTGAAAGCGGTTGCGGTCCGATCAGCGCGCGCGGCTGTGGTCGTTTGTCGCCTCGGGCGGACCGAACCATCGTATCCTGTCGCTTGTGAACTGTATGAAGGTGCCTTTCGCGGACACGCTTCGGGTTGAGGATCTGGCCGCGGCGAGTGCGTCGTTCCGTGTCGGCTATGAAAGCCCGTCACAGTTCAGTCGCGAATACGCGCGGCTCTTCGGCAATCCGCCGAAGCGCGATATCGAAGCTTTACGGCTGGATGTGGCAGGGTGAAGGGGATCCTGCGTGGTTATCAATCAATCGCTTCTCATGATCCGACATGTAAAAACACCCCCCGCGGGAGGGAGCGGGGGGTGTTTTGCAGGGACGGATTGCGGTGGGATCAATCCAGCGGATTGCCCGTTGCGAAACCGCCGTCTACCTCAAGGCAGATGCCGGTGATGTAGGCGGCTGCGGGCGAGACCAGAAAGATCGTCGCGCCGACGAGATCCTGTGTCGTGCCCCAACGGCCCATCGCGGTGCGTTTCGAGATTGCCTGTTCGCCTTCGGGGCGCGACCAGATCGGTTTGGTCATGTCGGTCTGGTGATATCCGGGTGCGATGGCGTTCACGCGGATGCCTTCGCGGCCCCATTTGTGAGCACAGGCGCGGGTCAGCCCCAACACGCCGGTTTTCGACGCGCAGTAGGCGGGCACTTCGGGGTCGGCCATGAAGCTGAGCATGGAGGCGATGTTGACCACCGCGCCCTTGGTCTCGGCCAGCTTGTCGTGGAGCGCGAAGGAAAAGCGCATCTGCGCGTTCAGGTTAACATCCATGGTGTCGAGAAAAATCTCTTCGTCCCATTCCTCGCCACCGCGCGCGATGCCGGCGCCGTTCACGAGGATATCGACCCGTTCCTGCGCCGCGCAGAAGCTGCGGATCGCATCGGCGTCGCGCACGTCGAGACGTTGGAAGGTGATCCCCTTTTCATCCAGCTTCGCGATTTTTTCGGCGGAGCTGCCGGAGCCGATGACGGTCGCGCCGAGGGCCGCGAGGCCACGGGCGATGTCGAGCCCGATGCCGCTGGTGGCGCCGACGACGATGGCAGATTTTCCCGCCAGCAGGTCCGGTTTGAACGTGTCTATGATTTCCGAAAACTCGGTCATGGTATCTCCTCCCTCGATGTGATTGGCGAGCGGCGTGCGCTCAGGCCAGTTTGCGCAACGCCTCGGCCACCATGTCGGGTGTGACCTTGATCGGTTCGTTGTGCATGATGTCGCCCGGTTTGCAGGCGCGTTCCGCCACACGGGCGACTTTCTCTTCGGTCAGATCGGTGATGCCGACGCCTTTGAGATCGGTGGGCAGGCGAACCGAGGCGCAGAAGGCGCGCACGCGCTCGAATTCGTCCAGTTGTCCGTGGATCAGAAGCATGGCGAGCACACCGATGGCGACTTTTTCGCCATGCAGGTGGTGGTGCACGTCATCCAGTTCGCACAGCCCGTGGTGGATTGCATGCGCGCCTGCGACGCCGCCGCTTTCAAAGCCCGCGCCGGAGAGCAGGATGTTGGCTTCCACCACCCGTTCAAGGGCGGGAGAGGCGTCGTCCATGTCGCAATCTTCGAGGGCTTGAACGCCGTCCGCGAAGATCACGTCGCGGCAGTAGCGCGCAATTTCAAAGGCAAGCGGCGACCCGAAGGTGCCCCAGCAGTTGGGCGCATCCGCGATGCGGCTGCTTTCGGCTTCGTAAAACGTGGCGAGCGCGTCACCGATGCCAGCGGCCAGAAAGCGCGCGGGGGCTTTGGCGACGATGGCGGTATCGACCAGCACCAGATCGGGATTGCGCGGCAGGAACAGGTCATAAGCCACGGTGCCATCGGTGCGATAGACCACGGCGAGCGCCGAACAGGGCGCGTCCGAGGCCGCGATGGTCGGGATGATGACGATGGGAACGCCCATGTTGTGGGCCACGACCTTGGCGGTATCGAGCGCCTTGCCGCCGCCCGCGCCGATCACCACGTCGATTCCGCCGTCTTTGGCGAGCGCGGTCAGCTTTTCGACCTCTTCCTCGGAGCATTCGCCGCCGTGGGCGTGGAAGCTGAGCGCAATGTCGTCGCCTGCGCCTGCGGTCATTTCGGCTTCGAGCATGTCAGCCAGAGCGCGGTCGAGGATCGCGAAACCCTTGGTGCCCAAGCTTTTCGTCTCGACGCCGAGGCGCGCGATCAGGCCGGGGGCCTGGATGTAACGTCCCGGAAAGCGGGCGCCGGTGACTTTCATGGTCTGTGCGGTGTCGGGCATGTTATTCCTCCCAGAAAACGTGCGGCTGGCCTTACCAGCAGGTGTAACCCCCGTCTGCGAGCACGATGGAGCCGGTCATAAGGCTCGCCGCGTCGGAGGCGAGGAACAGGATCACCGAGGCGACTTCGTCCGTGCGACCCATGCGGCCCTGCGGCGTGCCGCCGATCCAGTGGCGCATGAGGTTTTCGTCCTCGTAGACGTAAGAGTTCATCTCGGTTTCGATGTAGGTCGGGGCAACCGCGTTCACGCGGACACCGCGCGGCGCCCATTCGGCGGCGAGGCTTTTGGTTAACTGGTGAACGGCGGCCTTGGAGGCGTTGTATTGCGCCTGTTCCTGCGGTCGGTTCACGATGTAGCCCGACATGGAGCCGACATTGACGATGCTGCCCGTTCCACGTTCCAGCATTTTCGCGCCGAAGGCACGGCAGCACCAGAACAGGCCGTTCAGGTTGATGTCGATCACCGAGGACCATTCGTCGTCGCTCATGCGTTCGGCGGGGATGTTCGACCGGGCGATGCCTGCGTTGTTCACCAGCGTATCGACTTCGGGGTGGCGGTCGGCCAGCGCCTGAACCGCCGCCGGATCGGTGACTTCGAGCACATCGGAGGTCACGGAGAGACCCTTATCGGCCAGTCCCTTGGCAGCCGCTTCGGCGGCGTCCGCGTCGCGGTCGGTGAGGACCACATGCGCCCCTGCCTGTGCCAGCGCTTCACAGGTCGCAAGCCCGATACCGCGCGCGCCGCCGGTGACGAGCACGTGACGGTCGGTCAGCCGGAAGCGGTCGAGGTAGGGCACATTTGCCGCGTCTTGAGTGGTGTCGGACATTCAGGCCTCCGGTTGCGATGCCGTGAGCGCATCGAGCGTGTCGTAGTGTGCTTGGCTCTGGGTGTAGAGCGTGTCGAAGAGCGGCTGCATCCGCGCGTAATGCTCGGCCCAAGCGGGGTCGGGCTGCACTTCGCGGGTGTGGCGCACGAGTTTGGCTGCGGCGCTTTCCAGATCGGGTTCGTGACCCAAGGCTACGGCACAGAGCGCCGCGCAGCCGACGAGACCGCATTCGGCTTCTTCGGGGATCAGGATCGGACGGTTGTAGATCGAGGCTTTGATCTTCAGCCAGAAGTCGGCTTTCGCACCGCCGCCCGACGCGATGAGCACCTCGGGGCGGGTGCCGGTGGCGCGTTCCATCACCTGAAGGTGGCGGTTTACGGCAAAGCCCACGCCTTCGAGCACCGCGCGGTGCATCTGGGGCAGGCCGTGACCGGCAGCGAGGCCGAAGAACTGCGCCCGCGAGTTGCGGTGCGCGCCCAGCCGTTCGCCCACGAGATAGGGCAGGAAGAACAGCGCATCCGATCCGGGAGCGGCGGTTTCGGCCATCGCGAGGATGTCGCCGTAGCTTAGATCGTTGTCATGGAAGGCACGGCGCGCCCAGCGGGCCGCATCGCCCCCCGCTTCGAGCAGGACGAAGGCGCCCCAGTTGCCTTCCGGTGTGCCGACGTTGGAAATCTCGGGATCGAGCACCGGCTTTTCGGCCACCAGTGTCACGATGGACGAGGTGCCCGCGACTTCGGAGGCCAATCCGGGGCGGCAGACGCCGGAGCCCAGAAGCGCAATCGGGTAATCCGCGCCCCCTGCGAGGACCGGAAGCCCTTGGGGCAGGCCGGTGGCCTTGGCGGCCTCGGCGGTGACATGGCCCAGAATTTCGGTCGGCAGTTTGACCGCAGGCATTTTCGACGCATCCAGCCCAAGGTCGGAGAGAACGCTATCGTTCCAGCGCCCCGTTTCGGGGTCCATCAGGAAGGAACAGGCCGCATCGGTCCAGTCCATCGCCCGCTCGCCGGTCAGCTTCAGGTTCACGAAGTCCTTGGGCATGAGCACATGGGTGGCACGGGCATAGGCCTCGGGCTCTTCATCGCGCAGCCATTGAAGCTTGAACGCGGGCCATGCCGGTGTCGGCGGGTTGCCGGTGCGGGCGAGCCAGTCTTCGACCTTCTCACGGGCCTCGAAGGCGCGGACGTGATCGAGCGTGCGCTTGTCGTTCCAGAGCGGCACCGCATCGCGGGTGGGTTCACCGTCGGCGTCCACCAGAACCGTGCCGTGCATCTGCCCGCAGCCTGCCAAGGCGGTGAGGGTATGGCCCTCGTTCTTGGCCCATGCGGTCACTTCGCTCAGTGCGTCGCAGGAGGCGGCCCACCAGTCGGCGGGGCGTTGTTCGGACCAGCCGTAGGCCGGGACGATCTGTTGGTATTCGCGGGCCGCGATCCTGAGAACCTGGCCGTCCGGCCCCATCACCGCTGCGCGGGTGGAGCCGGTGCCGATGTCGAGTGCAATGGTGCAATCGGTCACGATCGACCTCAGCGGCGGAACAGTTGGGTGCCGTGCTGGATGACGACAGCCGCCACGATGATGATGCCGAGGTAGACCTGCTGGTGATACCCGGGAACGCCGGCAAGGTTCATGATGTTGCCGATCACGCCGAGGATCATCACGCCGATGAAGGTGTTGATGACGCCACCGCGACCGCCCATGAGGCTTGCGCCGCCGATGACCACGGCTGCGATCACGTCAAGTTCCGCGCCGGAACCGACGCTGGCCGAACCTACGCCGGAGCGGGAGGTCACGAGGATACCTGCGACAGCAGCGAGTGCGCCGGACATGATGTAGACGGCGAGCACATACCACGGCACCGAGATACCGGAGAGACGCACGGATTCTTCGTTCGAACCGATGGCTTTCACCAGACGCCCGAAGCGCGAGTAGTTGAGGATGAGGAAGGCCAGAAGGAACAGGCCGAACATCAGCATCGCGGGGTTCGGGAAGCCGAAGGTGAAGGAGGTGCCGAATTCCTGCAGGGGGCGACCGGAGTCACCGGGCATGATTGGCTGACCGTTGGACAGGATTAGCGCGAAGCCGCGTGCGGCTGTCATCATGGCGAGCGTGATGACGAAGGCGGGCAGGCGAAAGAAAGCGATGAGCACACCGGAGATGGCGCCACAGGCCGCGCCGATGCCCACAGACATCGCCAGCGCGAGGGGCAGGGGGAACTCCTGAATCAGGAGCGCCGAGGAAACGGCCCCAAGCGCGGCGATGGAGCCGACCGAAAGGTCGATCCCGCGTGTCAGAATGACGAAGAGCATCCCGATGGCCATCACGCCCACGCCGGACATCTGCCGCAGCACGTTCATGATGTTGCGTTCGGAGAGGAACGCGTCGGATTGCGTCGAGGCCAGAAGCACAAGGATCACGAAGATCGCGAAGGTGCCGAACTGGCGGAACAGCTTGGTGAAAGACGTCGTGGGGCCTTTGGTTTTTTCGTTTTCGGTCGCGCCGGGTTCACCAACGCCTACGCCTTGACCAGTCATGCCGATTTCTCCCCTTCAGATGACCGCTGGCTGGACATGGACAGGGTCAAAAGCTTTTCTTCCGTATAGTCCGGCGGCAGAAGCTCGCCATGCAGGCGACCTTCGCCCATGACGAGCACGCGGTCGCACAGACCGAAAAGCTCCGCATGTTCGGACGAGATGACGAGCACGGCCTTGCCTTCGGCGGCCATGCGGTGAATGAGCGAATAGATCTCGGTTTTCGCACCCACGTCCACGCCGCGGGTCGGTTCGTCGAGAATGAAGACGTCGTTGCCGGTGTTGAACCACTTGGCGAGGACGACTTTCTGCTGGTTGCCGCCCGACAGGCTCGACACGGGGTCGGAGTGGTGGCCCAGCTTGATGCGAAGCGACTTGATCAGCCCTTCGATGACATTGCGTTCCTTGCGGGCCGAGAAGAACCCGAAGCGGGTGACGTCCGAGGTCTTGGCCATGGTCGCGTTGCGGCCGATGGACATTTCCAGAACGACGCCCTGACCTTTGCGGTCTTCGGGCACCAGCGCCACGCCGCGTTTCACGGCCTGTTTCGGGCCGCGTGGACGGAAGGCTTCGCCGTGCAGCTGGATCGTGCCCGAGGTGATCGGGTCGGCGCCGAAAATGGCGCGCACGACTTCGGTGCGGCCGGAGCCGACAAGACCGCCCAAGCCCACGACTTCGCCACGGCGGAGCGAGAAGCTTACGTCCTCGACGCCGTTGGGCAGGGTCAGGTTTTCGACGCGCAGCACCTCTTCGCCGATTTCGGTTTCGGGCTTGTCGCCAAAAAGTTGGCTCAGGGGGCGGCCGACCATTTTGCGGATCAGGTCGTCCACGGTGAGGCTGTCAGGCGTCACGGTTTCGACGTTCTGGCCGTCTTTCAGCACGGAAATCCGGTCGGAGATCGCGAAAATCTCGTCCAGTCGGTGCGAGATATAGACCACGCCCACGCCGTCGTCGCGCAGACTGCGGATGATGTCGAGTAGACGCTGGGCGTCGCCCATCGACAGCACGGCGGTGGGTTCGTCGAAGACGATGACCTTGGCGTTGCGGGACAGGGCTTTCGCAATCTCGACCACCTGCTGGTGAGCGACCGAGAGGTCACCAACCAGCGCGGCGGGAGAAATGTCGAAGCCGAGGCGGTTGATCAGCTCGCGCGCCCTGCGGCGCAGCGTGGCCCAACCGATGCGGGCGGGCAGTTCGCCCAGAAAGATGTTTTCAGCGACGGAGAGGTCGGGCGCGAGGGCCATTTCCTGGTGGATGATGGAGACGCCGCGTTCGATCGCGTCGACCGGTCCATGCATCTTCACTTCTTCGCCCATGATCGACACGGTGCCCGCGTTGGGGCGCATCTCGCCGCCGAGCACGCGCATCAGGGTCGATTTCCCTGCGCCGTTCTCGCCCACGAGCGAATGCACTTCGCCGGGCATCAGCGTGAAATCCACCTCGGTCAGCGCGTGGATGCCCGCGAAGGTTTTCGTGATGTTGTCGAGTTCGATGAGTGGCTTGGTCACAGCGCCTCTCCCCCTGCGCGTCTGGGTCGGAACGGCCCGACCCCCGAAGGAGCCGGACCGTGCCGTCTTCACGTTACTCTTGCAAGATCAGAAGAGCGACTCTTCGTCGTAGTACTCGTCCACGTTTTCCTGCGTGATAGCGGCAGGCTGCGTGAAGGTGAGTTTGCCCATGTCTTCCGGCAGCTCGTCGTTGAGCGCCTGGAGGCCGACTTCAACCGCCATGCGGGCGATTTCATTCGGGTTGTTGAGGCCGGTCACGCCGTATTCGCCTTCGCGGATCAGCTCGTAGGCTTCTTTCTGACCGTCAGCAGCGGCGACGAGGATCACTTCGTCGAGGCGGCCAGCAGCCTGAAGAGCGGCACGGGCGCCGAGCACCATGGAGTCGTTCTCGCCGAGCACGACGTTGATGTCGGAGTGTGCGGTCAGCAGGTCTTCCATCGCGGTCAGACCGCCTTCGGTTGCCCAGTTGCCCCAGCCCTGGCCGACGACTTCAACTTCGGCGGAACCGTAGTTGGTCAGCATCGAGTCCATCAGGCCGCGCAGGACGCCGAGACGGCGCTCACGGCCGACGAGGTTACCTTGGCTGCCGGAGAGAAGCGCGATGCGGGCCGGTTCGCCGTCGAGCTCGCGAGCGAGCCAGTCACCGACGAGTTCGCCGTTGGCTTCGTTCGACGACTGGATCTGAGTGATGAAGTCGGCGGACGGGTCGAGGGTCGAGTCGATCGCAACCACGTGCACGCCCTGAGCGGACGCGGCGTTCACGGCGGGGACGAGGCCCTGCGCGTCACGCGGGTTGATGATCAGGATGTTGATGCCGGCGGCGACCATGTCTTCGATGTCGCCGATCTGCTTGACCATGTCGTTCTGGCCGTCAGCCGAACGCACGGTGCAGCCTGCTTCTTCGGCGGCTTTGCGCGCTGCGTCTTCCTGAGCGGCGAAGTAGGGCGCGCCGAGCGTGTACATGGAAATGCCCAGGTTACAGTCCTGAGCTTGAGCGGAACCCGCTGCGGCCATGGTTGCTGCGACGGCAATTGCACTGATGGATTTAATCTTCATGTGTCTCCTCCTTTAGGAATTGGCGCGTCGTTTTTCACGTCCGTCGCCTGTCAGTCCTCTCTGAACAAAACGGAGCGTAGCTACCAAGCTGTTACACGTCAATACAGAAACTGCCCGTGTTAGCGCCTGAGATTCCCGTTTAAGGTTGCAATATGCCCGATTTCTCGGCTACTAGGTAATTGATTTGGTAGTAAAGCTACGGATTGCCTTGGTGCGGAGGCCAAATTGGCTCGGTCTGCGCCGGACACATGGATGGAGGAAGACATGCCCACAATCGCCGAACCCCAATATTGCGACGTTGCTGTGGCCGAAGGGCTGCTGAAAGGGGCCAATGGTCACTACAAAAAGACCTATGACGACCTTGTCGGTCTTTATGCGGACGAATCGGCGTTCGAGGCTATTCTCGCGGAACGTAAGGGGCAGGTCGCTTATGAAGTGACGTCCTACACTCCGGGCGATAAGGTCAGCGACCTTATTATGGGTGTGACCCGTATGGAGCCGGGCAAGGTTGGGGACGAGTTCTTTCTGACCCGTGGCCACATTCACGCCAACGGCGACCGTCCGGAGATTTACTACGGCCAGTCGGGCACCGGTCTTATGCAGCTGGAAAGCCCCGAGGGGGAAGTGCGGCTTGTGGAAGTGAAGCCGCAGGGCATCTGTTACGTGCCGCCTTACTGGATCCACCGTTCGGTCAACACCGGCACCGAAGATCTTGTCATGATGTTCGCCTATCCCTCCGATTCCGGTCAGGACTACGGCATCATCGAGCGCTCGGGCGGTATGAAAGTGCGGATCGTCGATGACGGGAACGGCGGCTGGAAAGCCGTGGACAACCCCGATTGGACCCCGCGAAGCGCCGAGGACCTTGCCAAGATCTACGGCGAAGAGGTGGCCTGATGACCACCAGCGCTTTCGACGCGGTGGCCGAAATCGGCGTCGTGCCGGTTATCGCCATCGAAAATCCCGATCATGCTGAACCTCTGGCGGATGCTCTGCTGGAGGGCGGGCTCGGCGTGGCCGAGATCACCTTCCGTACGGATGCTGCTGCCGAGGTGATGGCGAAGCTGCGTGACAGCCGCCCCGAATTGAACGTGGGCGCGGGCACAATCCTCTCGCCTGACGCGGTGACGCAGGCCATGGAGGCCGGCGCAAAGTTCGGGCTGGCTCCGGGATACGACCCTGACGTGGCCAGTGCCGCGGACGAAGCGGGGCTTGCCTTTGCTCCGGGGATCATGACGCCCTCGGATATTTCGCGCGCGACGGCGCGGGGTTATCGCCTGATGAAGTTCTTTCCCGCCATGCCTGCGGGCGGTCCGTCGATGTTGAAAAACATCTCGGCCCCCTTCGCGCATCTGGGGCTGACATTCATTCCGACGGGTGGCGTAACGCTCGACAATATGTCCGACTGGCTGTCGATGTCGCAGATCGCCGCTGTCGGCGGAACGTGGATTGCAAAGCCCGAAGATATCGCGGCTGGCGATTGGTCCGGCATCACCGAGAAAGCCCGCGCTGCGGTGGCGAAGGCGATAGAGGTGCGCGGATGACCTATGCGCCTTGCGAGAAGCCGACGCTTCACTTCATCGGTGTGACCACCGGCCAAAGCTCGATCATGAAGGTGTTTCCGGCGTGGGCCGAATACCTCGGTTTGGGTGACGTCGCGATCCGCGGGATCGACTTTAAACCCCATTCCGCGCCGGAGGCCTACGTCGAAGCTGTGAAGTTCATCCGGGACGATCCGATGTCGCGGGGGGCGCTTGTGACGACCCACAAGATCGACCTGTTCGATGCGGCGGAAGAGTTGTTCGACAAGATCGACGTTTTTGCCCGCCTGATGCGCGAGACGAGTTGTATTTCGAAGCGCGACAACCTGCTTGTGTGTCACGCGAAAGACCCGGTGTCCTCGGGTCTCGCCATCGACGGGTTTCTGGGGGACGGGTATTGGAGCGGCAACGGGGCCGAGGTGTTTTCCATGGGTGTCGGTGGCTCGACCATCGCGCTGACATGGCACTTGATGCGCCGCGAGCGGGGGCAGGATGTGCCCGCGCGGATTGTCGTCTCGGACACCACGCAGGAACGGCTGGACGAAATTCGGCATGTCCACGAGCAGATCGACAGCGATGTGCCGGTCGACTACGTGCTGGTCGATGCGCCCGACACCAACGACAAGGTGCTGGCCTCAATGGCGCCGGGGTCGCTGGTCATCAACGCGACGGGACTGGGCAAGGACCGACCCGGTTCGCCGCTGACAGACGCGGCGGTGTTCCCCGAGAAGGTCACTGTCTGGGAACTGAACTATCGCGGCGAGCTGGTCTTTCTGGATCAGGCGCGGGCACAGGAAGCAGAGCGTGGCCTGACCATTAACGATGGCTGGACATATTTTATCCACGGTTGGACGCAGGTGATCGCGGAGGTGTTCGACATCACCATCGACACCGGCAAGGAGAACATCGACAAGCTGACCGAGATCGCGGTCAAGGCAGCGAAGGGGTGAGCATGGGAAAGATTCTCGTCACCCCCCGTTCGCTGACGTCGAACCCGCCCGATGAGCTAAGCCGTCTGGCGATGGCAGGCTATGACGTTGTGTTCTGCACACCTGGCAAGACGCCGGATGAGGCGGAACTGATGAAGCTGTTGCCGGAGTGCGTTGGCTGGCTTGCGGGCGTCGAGCCTGTGAGCGAGGCGGTGATCCGGTCGGCGGACAAGTTGCGGGTCATTTCGCGCAACGGCACCGGTGTCGATAGCCTGCCGGTCGAAGTCGTCGAGGCCGAGGGCATCCGGCTGGAGCGTGCCGCTGGTGCGAATGCCACCGGTGTGGCCGAGCTTGCCATCGGGCTGATGCTGTCGGCCTGTCGTCACATTCCGGCGGAAAGTGCTGGTGTGCGCGAGGGTGGCTGGCCGCGTCTCAAGGGGCGCGAGATCGAGGGCACCACGGTCGGCGTCGTCGGCATGGGTGCAATCGGGCGTAAGGTCGCGACCACGCTGGTCGCTCTTGGGGCCGATGTGGTGGCCTTTGATCCTTTCGAGCCTGCGCTCGGGGCGCTGGAGGGTGCGGTGCGCTACGTGTCGCTCGATGATCTGTTCGCGCAGACCGCGATGGTGACGTTCCATTGTCCGATGACGGAAGATGGCACACCGATTTTGACCGCCGAGCGGATAGGGTCGATGCCGGAGGGTGCGATCGTGGTGAACACCGCGCGAGCCGGTCTGGTCGATGACGATGCGATGATTGCGGCGCTGGATCGGGGGAAGGTCGCGAGCTATGCGACCGATGTCTTCGATCAGGAACCGCCCGAGGACCGGCGCATCGCGTCGCATCCCAAGGTTATCGCGACCAGCCATGTCGGCGGTCTGACGGACGGAAGCGTGATGCGGGCGACCCGCGATGCGGTGACGAACCTGTTGAACGCGCTGGAGGCGCAGGATGTCCCGGCCTGAGGCGCGGCTGACGGTTCACGCCGAGGCGCGCGGGCTGGCCGACGTTCTGGCGGCCCCGCCAAGTGACGCCGTGCGGCTGTGGTGGCTGGGGCAGGCGGGCTTTGTGATCGACGGGGGCGGACGGCGTGTGGTCATCGACCCCTACCTGTCCGACAGTCTGGCCGAGAAATATGCGGGCACCAAATTTCCGCATATCCGGATGATGCCCGCGCCGGTCGCGCCGCATGAGATCGCGCATGTCGATCTGGTGATCGCGACCCATGCGCATACCGACCATCTGGACCTCGGCACTTTGCCCGATCTGATGGCCGCCAATCCCGATGCGCCGCTCATCGCCGCGAGGGCGGTGCGCGATGTGGCGGTGGAACGGGCAGCCGTCCGGCCCGAGCGGGTCATCGACATCGAGGCGGGCGAGGTGATCGCACCTTTGGCAGGCATCGAAGTGACCGCGACCCGGGCGGCGCATGAGGCGTTGCAGCGGGACGAGGCGGGGAACCACGTGTTTCTCGGGATGGCCGTCCGCTTGGGTGACGCAACGATTTTTCACTCCGGCGATACCATTCCCTTCGAGGGTCAGGTTGCGGAAGTAGCCGCACTGGGCGCCGATCTGGGGCTGTTTCCGGTCAATGGGCGCGATGCGCGGCGGCGGGAAAACGGTGTTCCGGGGAATATGGATACGGCAGAAGCGCTTGATCTTGCACGGTCTGCGGGCATTCCGTCGGTGATTGCGCATCATTTCGGGTTGTTCGATTTCAACACCGAAGACCCCGCGAAAATCCGCGAGATTGCAGGCGCCCAGACGGCGGTATACCTCCGTCCCGCCGAAATCGGTTCATTTTTTGAGTTATCGCGCGCTGCGCTCTAGGCTATTTGAGAATTATGAGAGACATGGAGACAGCAGGAAACCGAAATATCCTTGAAGTCGTTCGCACGATGCAGCCGACGCTGCGGAAGTCCGACCGCAAGGTGGCGGATGTGCTGCTGGAAGCGCCGCACCGGATTTTGAACGCGACGGTTGCAGAGACCGCGCTGCTTGCCGAAGTGAGCCAGCCAACCGTGATCCGGTTCTGCACCGCAATCGGCTGCGACGGGTTTCAGGACCTGAAAATCCGGCTGGCGCAGAGCCTCGCGCTTGGCACGCCCGCGACCCATTCGGCGATCTCGGATGACGACACGCCGACCGAAGTGGCGCAGAAGATTTTCGATTACACGATCACCTCGCTCGACTGGGCGCGTCATGCGCTCGACATCGAACAGATGAACGCGGCGGTCGATCTGATCCTGAAGGCGGATCATCTGGAGATTTTCGGGTTCGGGGCGTCGGCGATCGTGGCGCAGGATCTGGAGCAGAAGTTTCCGCTGTTCGGTATTCCGTGCAACGCGACGACCGACAGCCATCAGCAGCTTATGGCGGCGTCGATGATGAAACCGGGATCGGTGGCTGTGGCGATTTCCAACACCGGCGTCACCCGTTCGATTACCGAGCTTGCGCGTCTGGCGCGGGAGCAGGGGGCGAAGGTCATCGCCATCACCGGCGAGACGGATTCGCCCTTGGTTCATTATTCGGACGTGGTGATTACGGCGGAGACGCTCGACAACACCGATCTGTTCACGCCGACCACATCGCGCATTGCGGCGCTGGTGATCGCGGACGTTCTGTCCACGCTGGTCGCGCGGCGGTTGGGCAAGGCGCACAACGAGCGGCTGACGCGGATGAAGCGTTACCTGCGGCAGATGCGGCGCAACGAGATGTTCTGAAAATCCGCGCGCGCCTCTAGGCAGCGCGCGCGTGTTTTTCGATGGTCTCCGGCAGGTCGCGCATATCCGTGACGATGTCGATGGCACCGGCCTCTTCCAGAACCGAACGATGGACGGGCCAGCTATGGCGGCCACCGGTGAACCCGATGGCGCGCATGCCTGCGCGGCGGGCGGCGGTGATGCCAGCCGCGCTGTCCTCGATCACGAGGCAATCGGCGGGATCGGCCCCGACCTTGCAGGCCGCGAGCAGGAACACGTCCGGAGCGGGTTTGCCCCGCGCCACCAGTTCGGCGGAATAGACGTGATCGCCGAAGAACCCCGACAGCCCGCATACGTCGAGCGATAGGGCCAGTTTCTTCACGCCCGACGAGGACGCCACGGCACGGGGGCCGTTGAGACGGCCAAGCGCCTCTGCAATCCCGTCGACCGGCAGAAGCTCGGTCTTGAGCCGCTCTTGGAGCATGCCATTGGCGCGGTCCAGAAGCCCATCGGGCCACGGCGTGCCGCGCCGTTTCTCGACTTCGGCCCAGATCGCGGGTTTCGGACGTCCGATGAATTCGTGGATCAGCTCTTCCGTCGTGATCGGATACCCGGCTTCAGTCATAAGCCGGGCATCCGTTTCACAGGACAGGATTTCGCTGTCGACGAGAACGCCGTCGCAGTCGAAGATAATCATTCGCCGTAGGGAACCCAGATGTTTTTCACCTGCGTCGCACGGGTCAGGAAGTCCTGGCCGTAGCCCTGTTTTCCTGTCCAGTCGCGGGCGGCCGCATCTTCGGTCCACGTCTGTTTGAGGTTGCCGGCGCTTTCGGCTTCGACCATCTTGCCGCCCTCTTTGGTCCCGAAATACCACATGCCCGCGACTTCGTCGTGTTGGGCGAGGGTCTTGGACAATTCGTCGCGCACACCGGTGACGATGTTCACCACGCCTGCGGGCACGTCCGAGGTTTCGAGAACCTGATAAAGGTCGGTCGCCGCAAGCGGGTGCGTCTGGCTCGGAAGGGCGACGGCCGAGTTGCCCATCGCGATGGCAGGCAGAACGGTCGAGACGAAGCCCAGAAGCGGATGCGCGGTCGGGCAGGCGATGCCCATGATGCCGAGCGGCTCGTTCATCGCAAGCGTGACGAAGGCGCTTTTGGTCTGGTGCACCGCGCCGTCGAACTTGTCGGCTTGGGCGGCATACCAGAAGCAGCGGCGCACGGCCGTTTCGACTTCTGCGGCCGCGGCTTTGCCGGATGCACCGAAGGAGACGAGACGTTCCTCGAACTCGCCCGAACGGGCCGCAAGGTTCTCACCGAGGTAATAGAGCACCTGCGCACGGTTGTGACCCGTGGCCTTGCCCCAGCCGGAGGCTTTCGTTGCGGCTTCGACAGCGTTCCGGATGTCCTTGCGGTTACCGAGACCGGCGAGGCCGACGGTGCCTTTCGGACCTTCGACGCCATAGGAATAGCCGCCATCGGGGCGTGCCTGTTTGCCGCCGTAGTAAAGCTTGGCGGTGCGGTCCACGTCCTTGCCCGCGTCGGGGCCGGTGGCCTGCGGCATGGCGTTGGGGGCTTCTGGTGCGGTTTCCGGTTTCTTCGGTGCCGGAAGCGCGTTGGAGACATATGCGCCCATGCCTTCGCGTCCGCCTTCGCGACCGAAGCCGCTTTCACGGTAGCCGCCGAAGCCTGCGCCCGCGTCCATGACGTTGGTGCAGTTGATCCAGAGGATACCCGCTTTGATCTTGGCCGCGATGTCGAGCGCAAGGTTGATGTTCTCGGACCACACGGACGCGGCGAGGCCGTAACGCGTGTTGTTCGCGAGCGCCAGAGCGTCGGCAGGGGTGCGGAACGAGGTCAGCGTGACCACGGGGCCGAAGATTTCTTCGGTCGAGAGCACGGAGGCCGGTTCCACTTCGGTCGCCAGAGTGGGCGGGTAGAAACAGCCTTTGGGCGCTTCGGTCTGGTAGAGCTTGGCACCCTGTTCGACGCCCTCGTCGACGAGCGAGGTGATGCTGTCGAGCTGGATCGGGTCCACGATAGCGCCCACGTCGGTACATTTGTCGAGCGGATCGCCGACGCGCAGTTTGTCCATACGGGCACGCAGCAGCGCTTCGAACCGGTCGTGAACCTGTTCAGCCACGAGGATACGGGCACCGGCACAGCAGACCTGACCCTGGTTGAACCAGATCGCGTCCACCACGCCTTCGACGGCGGCGTCGAGATCGGCGTCGGCAAAGACCACGAAGGGCGATTTGCCACCAAGTTCGAGGGTCAGTTGTTTGCCCGACCCTGCGGTCTGGCGGCGGATGATGCGGCCCACATCGGTGGAGCCGGTGAAGGCCACCTTGTCGATGTCGTCATGGCTGACGATGGCACCGCCGGTGTCACCGTCACCCGTGACGATGTTCAAGACACCTTTGGGCAGGCCGATCTCGGCTGCGATCTCGGCAAAGGCCAGCGCGGTGAGCGGCGTGTATTCCGCAGGCTTCAGGACCACAGTGTTACCGGCTGCGAGCGCTGGCGAGATTTTCCATGCCAGCATCAGGAGCGGGAAGTTCCACGGGATTACCTGACCGCAGACGCCCACGGCTTCGGAGCCGGGGAATTCGTCTTCGAGGATCTCGGCCCAACCGGCGTGATGATAGAGATGGCGGGCGACGAGCGGCACGTCGATGTCGCGGCTTTCGCGGATCGGCTTACCGTTGTCGATGGTTTCCAGCACCGCGAGGAAACGGGCGTGTTGCTGCACGTGGCGGGCCAGCGCATAGATGTACTTGGCGCGCTCATGACCCGACAGTGCGGCCCATTTCGGCTGTGCCTTGCGGGCGGCGGCGACGGCGGCGTCCACATCGGCCTTGGTGCCTTGGGTCACGCCCGCGATGCGTTTGCCGGTCGCGGGGTTCGACACGTCGAAAAGCTTGCCGGGTTTGGTGAAAGCGCCGTCGATGAAGTGGCCAAAGCCCGCTTCGTGCTTGGCGAGCCAAGCGTCCACGATGCTGCGATCTTCGGGGGCGGGTCCGTATTCCATGGTGGCGAGAATATCCGTGATTTCAGTCATTGTTCGTCGTGCTCCCTCAAGCGATCGCGTGGCGCGAGGACGCGGCGTAGCGTCCGGTGACATTGTGTTCGAGCTGGCGTTCGATATCGCCCAACATGGACGAGGCGCCGAAGCGGAAGAGATCGGGTTCGAGCCACGGGCGGCCGAGTTCCTCTTTCATCAGGATCTGCCAGGTGAGGGCCTCTTTCGCGGCCTTGATCCCGCCTGCGGGTTTGAAGCCGATCATATGGCCGGTGGCCGTGCCGTAATCGCGCAGGGCGCGGATCATGGTCAGGCTGACGGGCAGGGTGGCGTTGACGCCTTCCTTGCCGGTCGAGGTCTTGATGAAGTCCGCACCCGCCTGCATCGCGACCATCGAAGCCGAATAGACGTTGCGCAGGGTTTCAAGCTCGCCGGTGGCGAGGATGGCTTTCAGGTGGGCTTCGCCGCAGGCTTCGCGCATCTGGGCGATCTCGTCATAAAGCGCCGACCATTCGCCGCGCAGGGCCTGTTCGCGGTTGATGACGATGTCGATCTCATGCGCGCCGTTGTCGACCGCGTATTTGATCTCTTCGAGACGCAGGTTTAGGGGCGTAAGGCCCGCCGGAAAGCCGGTGGCGACGGAGGCGACCGGAACGCCCGAACCTTCGAGCGCGCGCACGGCGTGTTCCACCATCGTCGGATAGACACAGACGGCGCCTGTGGTGAGCTTCATATCGCCCATACCGAGGCCTTCCATGATGTGCGGCGCAATCGGGTTGCGGGCTTTGGCACAGAGGCGGCGCACACGGGCAGCGGTGTCGTCACCGGCAAGCGTGGTCAGGTCGATCAGGCGCACGGCGTTGACGAGCCAGGCGGCCTGCCACTGTTTCTTGACCGAGCGGCGACCGCCGAGCGATGCGGCGCGGCGTTCGGCAGCCGAACGGTTCACGGCGTGGCCTTCGAACATCTCGACGGCAAGCGGCATACCGGGGTTGCGCGCATGGCCTCCGGTCTCGGAGGTGGGCACAAGCTGGTTCTGTGCCATCACGGGGGTTTCCTTCAACTCAGCGGTCATGGACATGCTCCAATGCATAGTTTGCGGTCGCCTCGTCGGTGACGAGGACATTGATAAGGCCCGCGTGAAGCGCGCCCAGCACGACGTCGTTCTTGTCTTGCCCTGCAGCGACGCCGATGGCGCGCTCGCGGGTCTTGAGGTCGGACAGGTCGAGCCCGATGGTCCGTTCGTTCAGGCTCGTGTCGACGATGTTGCCACGCACGTCGATGAACCGTCCCAGAATGTCGCCCACGGCGCCCGCCTGCAACAGGGCGTCTTTCTCGCCGTCGAGGATGTTCCCCGACAGAAGCAGCGCCGAGGCTTCGCCAAGCGCGCCGAGCGAGAAGCAGAGCACCTTTGCGGTGCGCGCCTTGTCGAGCACGTTGGCCACGATACGGTCGCGTTCGAGCACCTCGCGGGTGGCGCGTTCGCCGACGATGGCGGGCACCGGCAGCGGAATGAAGCTTCCGTTGCCCTTGCGGGCGAACGTCTCGGCCACGTCGTTATGATGGGCCACCTGCGGGACCGGCGCGACGGTGCCGTTGATCTGCACCACTTCGACCCCGTCGGCCCATTTCGGCGGCAACCAATGCGCTACGCGGGCCATGGTGCGACCCCACGACACGCCGACCATTTCGGGGCGCGGCTTTATGGCGGCCAGATACTGCCCCGCCGCCTGCGCCACACCGTCGAGCGGATCGGCACCGGCCTCGGCCCCCGAGGCGGGGACGACGATGGCATCGCGAAGCCCGAAAGCCCGCGCCAGCGCGCTTTCCAGATCGGGGCGGCGGGAGGAGCGCGGCACCACTTCGATGCGCACCACGCCCAGATCGCGGGCTTCGGTCAGAAGGCGGCTCACCTGCCAGCGGTTGAGGCCGGTTTCGGCGGCGATCTCGGTCTGGCTGCGATCTTCGAGATAGGCCATGCGCGCGATGCGGACCATCAGAAGCTCGCGGGCTTCATCGACCGGAAGCCGGTTGGCGGCCTTATCCTTGTCTTCGGCACTCATGCGGCGCGGCCTTTGCGCCCTGCTGACAGCCGGTGCAGGATCGGGCGTAGCACCTCGACCGCTTCGCGGTAATCGGCGAGCATGGTTTTGTAGTCTTCGTGCGCCTCCATGTCGGGGGCGTGTTCGACCATCGGGGCGGCCACGGAGCCTGCGGCGTCGACGAGTGAGGGCGACAGGCCGAGGCCCACCTTGGCCGCCACGGCGGCGCCATAGAGCGAGAGGTTGTCTCCGGTCGCGACCTTCACGGGTTTGCCGATGGCGTCGACGGTCGCGTCGAGCCACATGCGGTTCTTGAGGATGCCCCCCGCCAGCACGAGGCGGTCGATATGGACCCCTTGGCGGTCGAGGTCGAAGACCACGTTGGCCGAACCGAGCGCGACCGAGGTCACGCAGGCGCGGAAGATGGAGGCGCGGTCATGGGACAGCGACAGGCCCATCAGCGCACCGCGCAGCGAGGCATCGCGATAGGGCGTGCGGTTGCCCATCCAGAAATCGAGCGCCATGAGGCCGGTGTCGCGGAAATCGACCTCGGCGGCTTCCTCGCAAAGCGCGACGAAACCCGCGTCATCAAGGCGGTAAATGTCGCGGGCGAGCCAGTTCAGGATCGATCCTGCCGAAACCTGCCCGCCTTCGATCATCCGAAGGTCGGGGGTCAGCGCGTGGGGATAGGGCCCCCAGACGCCGGTGATATCGCGCCCGTCGTCGGGCACTTGGGTCAGGTGCACGTTCGAGGTGCCCCCGATCATCAGCATCGATCCGGGTTCGACGGTGCCGGCCCCGAAGGTGCCCATGTGGGCGTCGATGCCGCCCTGAACGATTTTCGGACGGGAGGTGAGGCCGAGCGCCGTGGCCGCTTCGTCGGTCAGGGTGCCGATGACCGCGCCGATATCGAGAATGTCGGGCGGCAGCTTGCCGGTCAGCTCGGGGACGCCGAGATCTGCGTAGAGATCGTCACAGAACGCGCGGGCGCGGCTGTCGTAGTTCCATTTGCAAGTCGCGTTCATCAGCGACCCTGCCCAGACGCCGGACAGGCGGAAATTGATGAAGTCGAGGGCTTCGCAGACGATGTCGGTGCGCGCCCAGAGGTCGGGATCGTTCTTGGCCATCCACATGGCCTTGGGCACCAGCCATTCGACCGCGTCGGACCCGCCGGAGTAGGCAAGCACGGGGTGCGAGACGGTTTCGGTCTTGGCCGCTTCTTCCGTGGCGCGGGCATCCATCCAGAGGATCGCGGGGGCGAGCGCCTGACCGTGTTTGTCGCTGAACACAACGGTCGAGGCGAAGGTGGCGATGCAGATCGCGTCGATCTCGGGGTGTCCGGCTTCGGCCAGAACCTCGGGCATCAGATCGCAGAGCGCCGCCCACCAGTCGTCAGGCGATTGTTCGGCACGGTTCGGGGGGATGTGACGGGTAACATAGCCCCGCTCTGCCGCGGCCACGAGTTTGACCGCGTCGAGATCGAAAATCCCGGCGCGGACACCGTTGGTGCCGAAGTCCAAGCTCAGAGTATGTGCCATTGCGACGCGCCCTCCCGTTCCGTCACCTGTTCCTTAAGGGTGAAACAGGACCTTCGAGAAGTGAATATCACGCGCGTCGAAACGGCGGAATATCTCGGGCAGCTCTTCGAGTTCCAGATCATGGGAGATCATGAATTCCCATTTCAGCTCGCCGGTGCCGAATTTCTCGATGGTGGTGGTCCACTGCGGCCCAGGGAAGGGTGCGCCGAAGCTGTTCCACGACCCGTGCAGCGAGATTTCCTGACGCAGGAAGGTCTGGAACGTCTTGTTGTCCATGGTCACGTCCGGCACCGGAATACCGATGAAGGACACGTGGCCACCAGGGGCTGCGATGTTGATCGCGGTGTTGATGGTGGCGTCGAGGCCGACGGCTTCCACGACCACGTTGGCGCGGGCCTTGTTCTTGTCTGTCTCGGAGGAGAGCACGAGAACGTCTGCACCAGCTTGGCGCGCGAGGTCCAGCTTCTCTTCCGACACGTCCACGGCGATGACCGAGGAGGCCCCCATGATGCGCATCCACTGGATCGCGAAAAGGCCGATGGGGCCACAGCCGACCACGGCGCCGGTCTGGCCAGCGGTGATGCCGCCTGCTTTCCAGATCGCGTGAAGCGCGATGGAGGCGGGATCGGTCATGGCGATGGCGCGCGGATCGACGCCTTCCGGAGTTTTAAGAAGGTTCTCGACCGGAATGGCCACGTATTCGGCGTATGCGCCGTCGCGGCGGCTGCCGAAGTAATCGTAATCGTGGCAACGCGAGAAGTTGCCGGTCGCACATTCGGGACAGTCGTAGCAGGGCAGAAGCGGCGGGACGGCGACCAGTTCGCCTTTTTCCCAGCCTTCGACGCCTTCACCGATCTCGGTGATGTGGCCCGAGAACTCGTGTCCGGTGATGAGTGGCATCTTGTGTGCGCCTTTGATGAGCATCCGCGGCAGGTCGGAGCCGCAGACGCCGACCGAAGCCACACGGACGACCACTTCGCCTGGTCCGGCGGTGGGTTCCGGAACCTCTTCGAGGCGGATGTCTTTCGGTGCGTGAAGCACGATGGCGCGCATGGTGTCCTCCTGAACAACTCAGAGTGGGTTTATCACATAAGTGATTTAAGATCACACATGTGATATTCCGCCTGAGGCCGTCACGTCAAGTGCAAAGCCGCACAAAGGCCTGGCGGAGGCTCGGCGCATTGCGGTGGAGAGCCTTTCCGCTAGGAGGCAGGGGCAGACGTACGTGTTGGCTCAAGGGTCGCTGCGACGTTTTCCGCTAACTCAGTTTCATGATCTCTTCCCTGAAGGCTTCAGTTGGCGTGCACCATCCAAGGCACTTTTGCGTTCAGCATTTCTTCGATTGCGCGTCGTTCACGCAAATCCAGCTCTGTGTGGGCCATGTCCATTCTCCTTGCTTTCCAGCAAGATAGGGGATTTGTAGCAACCCACTTTCGAATGTGCCTGCGCGCGTAGACATGTAAACACCATTCAGAAATGTCACCGGTTCTGCAAATCAGGAATGTCACTGCAGGCGCTTACCGGAGCAAAGCCTGACAGGGCAAAGACTTCAGATATCGCAGCCCTGGCTGGCTTTGCGGGGACAGCTTAAAGACCCAGCTTCCGTTGTTCTTTTTTGTTGTAGAATGCGCGGATGCCGTCTTCGCGCACGATCTCCTCAAAGGCACGCTAGGCGAGAACATCACCAAAGAAGGGCGGGTTGTCTGAAATCGTTAAGGTGCCGAACTGGTTCTCTACGGACAGGATTCCAGCCGAGATTGATGCTGGTCTTGTAAATCTCGACGTCAAAAAGATGCCCGTCGATGGTGACGGTCCGAGTGTATTTGGAGAAGATGATCTCTGGTTCGTCTTCAGTCATACCCTTGAGTTTGACCTACTGTGCCGCGTCCGCAATCTTCTTCTTGGTCCGAGGTCCAAGCGGTCGTCCCGGCCGCCGTCCGTTTGGTTTGTAGCCCATCTTCTCTGAGTTGGTCCGCACCTTTGGCTTTGGTGGCGCAGCGTCCTGCATCTCTTTGATTTGCTCCAGCACGGCACCGAGGCGTTTGTTGTCGGTGATCGCCGCGTGGGTCACCCGCTGATCCATATGGCCCCATCGGAAGGTTTCTTCGTAGAACCACGCTAAGGAAGAACGAAGCATAAACATGGCTTATGGCGTGGTGTTTCTGATCACCTTGTAAGCTGTTGATCTGCCTATGCCGAGGTGTTTTGCGGCCTGGGCGACGGATT